>CAYJQA010000208.1:0-8927 GCA_964372065.1 uncultured Litorilinea sp. | reverse complement strand
AGTAGACCGCGATGCCTCCCGCCTCGTAGGTGTGCACCTCCTCACCAATCAGCAGTACGGCTTCCACCGTGACGAACTGGACACGCTGGACGCGGCCAAGCGACTGGCCTGGGGGTATGTCAACTACCCTCCCTTCACGCCGGCGATGGCGCGCATTGGGCTGGAGTTGTTCGGGCCGGGCCAAGTCGGCGTGCGCATCATGGCCCCCATCGCCCAGAGCGTCACGCTCATCTTGGTGGCGCTGTTGGTGCGTGAACTGGGCGGTGGGCGCTGGGCGCAGGTCACGGCCGCGGTGGCCGTAGCCGTCGCCCCGATTTCCCTATTCGGCGGCATCATGCTGCACTACTTCAGCTTCGACTTTCTGTGGTGGGTGGTCGTGGCTTTGGGCCTGGCGCGACGGCTGCGCACCGGCGACCCACGCGAGTGGCTGCTGATCGGCGCGGGCATCGGCCTGGGCATGTTGACCAAGTATACGATGGGCTTCCTGGTCGTGGCGGTCGTGGTCGGGGTGCTGCTGACCTCCTTGCGCCGCGACCTGCGCAGCGGTTGGCTGTGGGCCGGGGTCGCACTCGCGGTGCTCATCGCGCTGCCCAACCTCATCTGGCAGGCGCAACACGACTTCGTTTATATCGACTTTGTGAGTTCTATTCACGCCCGCGATATTTCCAGGGGCCGCACCGACGATTTTCTGATCGAGCAACTGGTCATCAGCGCCAATCCGTTCACGGTGCCGCTGTGGCTGGCCGGTCTATGGTTCTACTTCTTCGCGCCTGCCGGACGGCGTTTCCGACTGCTTGGTCTGCTGGCGGTCATCCCCTTCCTGCTGTTTCTGATCGCCCGTGGCCGCGGCTATTACACTGCCCCCGTCTATGCGAGTCTGCTGGCGGGCGGTTGCGTCTGGCTGGAACAGTGGCTCGTGGCGCGCCGGCCGCGTGTGGGTGCCGCGTGGCGCGGCGTCGTGGCGGCGCTGTTGGTGCTGGGCTTTGTGGTGGGCGCAGCGATCTGCCTGCCGCTGGCCCCGGCGGGGTCGGCATGGTTCAATGCCGTCGCCGAAATCATCGACAACTTTAGCGAGATGATCGGCTGGCCCGAACTGGTTGAGACGGTCGCGGGCGTGTACAACAGTCTGCCGGAAGCGGAACGCGCCCATACCGCCATCCTCGCCGGCAACTATGGCGAGCTAGGCGCAATCAATCTCTATGGACCTGCCTACGGCCTGCCTGAAGCGATTGGCCCCTTCAACAACGCCTGGTATCGCGGCTATGGCGATCCACCACCGGAGACGGTGATCCTCATCCAGTGGCCGACCGCGGCCGCCAATCGCTGGTTTGCCAACTGCGAATTGACCGCGACCATCACCAACCACTTCGGCGTCGCCAATGAGGAATCAACCAATACCCCGCTCGTCCACGTCTGCCGGGACATCCGGCGAACTTGGGCGGAGCTATGGGACGAAGTACACTCGTATCAATGATGGGAGTCTCGCGGCAGACTTCCCACGCCGCGGGTAGAGTAGGGAGAACGCACGTGAGCAGTGATCCGCGTTTGCTGGAGTACTACGAAGTGCTGCATGCCGAGCGCGACCGCCTCGCGCGCCGCGAAGGGCAGCTCGAGTTCGTCCGCACCCAGGAGTTGCTGGGCCGCTTCCTCCCGGCGACGCCGGCCAAGATCATAGACATTGGGGGCGGCACCGGGACCTATGCGGCGTGGCTGGCAGCGCTGGGCTATGACGTACAGCTCGTGGACATCGTGCCGGCCCACGTCCAAGCGGCATCCCAGTTGGGCACGTTTGCCGCGGTCGTCGGTGATGCACGCGCCCTGCCCGCGCCTGACGCCGGCTACGACGTGGCGCTCCTGCTCGGTCCTCTCTATCATTTGCTCGCTGCGGAGGACCGGCTGACAGCCCTGGCCGAAGCGCGCCGCGTCGTCCGCCCGGGCGGACTGGTCGCGGCTGCGTTCATCACGCGCGGCGCGGTCGCGCTGGATGGCTACGTGAAAGGCTGGATCGACAATCCGGGCGTGATCCACGCGGTCAGCGACCACATCCGCAGCGGCGTGTCCCCGGAACATGCCAGCGGCTTCGGCACCATCGCGTACTTCCACCTGCCCGCGGAGGCGCGCGCCGAAGTCGCGGCCGCGGGGCTGAAAGTGCTCGCCGCCTTCGGGATCGAAGGGCCGGGCTGGGTTGCCCCCGACTTCAACGACCGTTGGCCGCGGGCAGAGACGCGGCGGATCATTTTGGAGAGTGCGCGGGTCTGTGAGGAGGAGCCGGAGCTACAGGCGCTCAGCCCGCATCTCCTGGTGCTGGCCCGTCACACCAAAAAGCGAACCCGAAAACGGTCGACGTAGGGGCGATTTCTACTCCACCGGCGGGAGGTCGGCGCGTTCGGCGCGGGTAAGCCCCTTGACCACCAGCTTGTATGAGTGGTCAATCATCTCCAGTACCTCGTCCTGCGGGACGCTGCCATCGAGGATGATGCCATTCCAGTGACGCTTGTTGAAGTGATAGGCGGCGGTCACGGCGGGATAGGTGTCGCGCAGCAGCACTGCCCAATGCGGGTCGCACTTGAGATTGACCGTCAACGGCTTGGCCCCCACGGGGATCAGCGCAAACATCTTGCTCTTGACCTTGATCACCGCCGCATCCGGGCCAAAGGGGAAATCTTCCCACGCGCCGGGCTTGGCCAGCAGAATGGCGCGCAATTCGTCGTGCGTCATGTTCAATCTCCACTCACAGGAATCGGCTGCGCCGGCCGCCGCGCGATCCAGACCGCCGCCAGCAGCAGCGCCACGGAAAAGAGCAGCCCGCTCATGCTGATGCCGGCCATCCCGCCCGACGCAAAGACCGCGCCCACGCTCAGGCTGCCCACGCCCGAAGCCAGCGACACCAGCGTTTCGCTCGCTCCCTGCACCCGCCCGCGTTCGGCGGGATGCAGCGCCGCCGACAGCAGCGCCGACCCGGCCACAAAGCAGAAATTCCACCCTAGACCAAGTAGGAACAGCGCAAAGGCCAGCGCCCACAGCCCGCCCGCCAGCGGCGTGAGGACCGCCGACGCCACCAGCACCAGCCCGCCCATCAGGATCATGAGGTAGGCCCCAAAGCGGTCGATCAGCCACCCGGTTACCCCCGCCAGCGCAAACATGCCCACCGTGTGCGCCATCAGCACCCAGCCAATGTCGTCGGTGGTATATTCGATCTTGCTCATATACAGCGGCGTGATCACCATGATGGTGGTCATCACCAACTGTCCCACAGTCATTGCCAGGAGCGCCAGGCGAACGTTCCAGTTGGCGAAAATCTCGCTTAACGGCCGCGCCGCGACAACCGGCGTGGGGTTGGCTGCCTGCGCGGCCTGCTCCCTCGCGCGGCCGATCAGCATGGGGTCCGGACGCAAGGCGAGGATGGTCAACATGGCGGCCAGATAGAACAATGCCGCGCCCACCAGAAACGGCCCCATCTCCAGATTCAGCCCAAACACGGCCGAGAGCCGTTCCGACGGCCCCAACAAGCGCGGCCCCACGACGGCGCCGACCGTCCCGGCAAAGACGACCAGCCCGATCGCCTTGGCGCGGCGGTCCGGCGTCTCCACCTCGGCCGCGGCAAAGCGGGCCTGCTCGCCGATGCCGCGCCCCATCCCGGCCAGGAGCACGCCGGCCAGCAGCCCGAAGAACGACGACCATCCAATCGCCAGCGCGGTGAGCAGACTGCCCGCGGCGGCCAGCATGAAGCCCAGCGACAGCCCAAAGCGCCGCCCCGTACGGTCCATGAGCCAGCCCACGGGAAAGGCCGCCAGCGCCCGCCCGATCAGCGTCAGCGTGGCCGGCAGCCCGGCCACCGCCTCACTGCCGCCCAGCCGTACCACCACAATCGGCATGATGGCAAAGGTGACAATCTGCGCCGCGCTGAACAGGCTCTGCCCGGCAAACAGTACCGTAATCAAGCGAATGCGCACTGCGTTTGGAATGGGGTTTGACATGGGCGGGATTGTAACATGGACAGGACGGCGCTACAATAGGAGAGGAATTGTGGGAGCAATTTGACCCCGGCGCACGTCTACATTCTAGGGGCGGTTGGGATCACGCATAGTCCCGGCCTGGCAACCTTTGCAACGCACAGGTTAAGGAGAACAACAATGCAGCACCAGTGGTTTAGAATCATCGCCGCCGGCGGGATGATCGCCCTCATCGTGGCCGTCGCCGCGTGTTCGGCGGCGTCGCCGGCTTCCATGGAAGCTCCATCCTACCCCGGCGGTGAAGCGGCCGCGCCCGCCGCGGCCGTTGCCGACGAACAGATGGCACAGGAAGGTGGTGGCAACGCCGCCACCATCTCCACGCGCAAGGTCATCGCTACCGCCTATCTGGACCTGGTCGTCGAAGACACGCAGACAACCGTGGACGCTGTGGATGCGCTCATGGACGAGGTCGGCGGCTACATCTCGGCCACCAATCTGAGCAAGAGCTACTACAGCGGCAACGAGAGCCTGCAGGGCACGCTCACCCTGCGCGTCCCCGCCGAGTCGCTGGAGGTCACGCTCACCAAGCTAACCGAGCTGGCCGTGGACGTTCGTGCGCGCTCACTCGACCGCCAGGACGTGACCGACCAATACAGCGACATTGACGCCGAGCTGCGCAACCTGGAGGCGACCGAGACCGAACTGCGCGCCATGCTGGAAGAGGTGCGCGAGCGGCCCAACTCCACAACCGAAGACATCATGTCGGTCTACCGCACGCTGACCGACGTGCGCAGCCAGATCGAGCAACTGCGCGGGCGCAAGAATCTGATGGACAATCAGATCTCGCTCTCCACAGTCAACCTCACCCTGACCCCCGACATCGCCAACTTGCCGGTGGTGGAAGAAGGGTGGCGGCCCAGCGTGGTCATGCGCGGCGCGCTGCGCGCCTTGACCCAGGCGGTCCAGGCGTTGGGCAACGTGGTCATCTGGGGCATCTTCTTCCTGCTGCCCCTGGCGATCATTGCGCTGATCCCCATCGTGCTCGCCATCTGGCTGTTGCGCTGGCTCTTCCGCCGCTTCAGCCGGCCCAAGGAACAGCCGGTCACCGCCGCCGCGCCGCCGCAGGGATAAGCAGAGCAGAGAAGGGTCTCACGCAAAGACGCTAAGCCGCAAAGGTCAGAACAACGAGCAGCCGGATTACCTACATCCTTGCTCCTGTCTTGTTTGGCGTCTTTGCGACTTTGCGTGAGACTCTTTCTTCTCCGCCTATGCAAAGAGCGCAAACACACGATCGAGGATGCCGAAGAACTCCAAGATCGAGATGATCACGACGGCCATCAGCAGCCGCCGCGTCCAGAGATTGGCATCCTTGTAGCTGGTGGAGAAGCGCGCCGCGGCCCATGCCCCGATGCTCTGCCCCACAGCCATCAGCAGCCCCGGCCCCCAACGAATCAATTGCTCATCGGAATTGAGAGAAAAGACCAGGATCGCCGCCGCGGTGACGACCAGGACGATCATGAGCTTGATGGCGTTGGCGTGGGGCAGGCTGTAGTTCATCCCCAACACCATCGCCGCCAGGATAAAGACCCCTACCCCCGCCTGGATGAAGCCGCCGTAAAAGCCAATCGCGGCAAAGAGCGCCAGAATCCACCACTTAGGTCGCCCTTCGGCCACCGCCGAGTGCTTGCGCAGCCACTTCTCCGGCTCGAACCAGATCACAAAGAACATAACCACCATCACCGCGCCGATGATGAGGTCCATCTGCGCCTTGCCCAACCTGGACGCCGCCCATGCGCCCAACACGCCGCCGGGCAGCGCCGCCGCCACCAGCCACGTGCTGTTGCTCAGGTTGAGCTTGCCGCTGCGCTGGAAGGTCGTTACGCCGACGATGTTTTGCACCACCACGCCGACGCGGTTGGTGGCGTTAGCCACATTCGACGGCAAACCGAGAAAGACCAGCATGGGTAGCGTGACCAGGGAACCGCTGCCCGCCAGGGTGTTGATGATACCGGCGATGATTCCCGCCACAATCGCAAGCGGGTAGACGTACCATTCCATAGCACGCGCCCTTCTGGGCTAGAGCGTGGGGACCACTTGGGCCAGCCGCTCGACGGTTTTTTCCAGGTCCTGCATGTGGGTGGCGATACTGAAGCGTACATGTCCCTCACCCGCCGCGCCAAAGGCGATGCCGGGCGTCGTGGCAATCAGCGCCTTTTCCAGCAGCAGCGTGGAGATTTCTAGGCTGCTCTTGGTCGTCTGCGTAAACTTGGGGAAGACATAAAACGCGCCTTCAATAGGCGCGCACTCCAGACCGGGGATCTCCTCCAACGCATCCAGCACAAAGCGGCGACGCTCCGCATACGCCGCAGTCATGGCGTGGACGGCGTCTTGCGGGCCGTTGAGCGCAGCCACTCCCGCCGCCATCGCAAAGCTGGCCGCCGACGTGACCGACTGCGTCTGATAGGTGCGCGCCAGTTTGATCACCGGCGCGGGACCGGCGATCCAGGCCAAGCGCCAGCCGGTCATGGCATACGCCTTGCTAAAGCCGTTGACGATGATCGCGCGATCCGCCATCTCCGGCACGGCCGCGATGCTCTGATGCGTCGCCCCGTCAAAGAGGATGTGCTCATAGATCTCGTCGCTCATCACATACAGGTCGTGCTCGACCGCCACCTTGACCAGCGCGTCGATCTCGTCCCGGTTGATCACGCGACCCGTAGGGTTGTTAGGGCTGTTGAGCATGATCAGCTTGGTGCGCGGGGTAATGTAGCGCCGCAGCAACGCTTCGGTAATGGCGAAGTTCTCGCCGCTGGGCAGCGGCACGCGCACCGGCACGCCCCAGTTCAGCTCCACCATCGGCGCATAGCTCACCCACGACGGGTCCAGCACCAACACCTCGTCGCCCGGATTCAGCGTCACCGCCAACGTCGTATAGATCGCCCATTTGCCGCCCGGCGTGACCACCACCTGTCCCGCGCCGATATGGTGCACGTCGTTCTCGCGCTTGAGTTTGGTGACGATGGCTGCCAAGAGCGCCGGCGTGCCAAACGAAGGCGGATAGTGCGTATCGCCGGCGCGAATCGCCGCAAACGCGGCTTCCTGAATGTGTACGGGCGTGTCGAAGTCCGGCTCGCCGCCCGCCAGATTCACGATGTCATGCCCGGCCGCGGCCAGTTCGCGGCCCTTCTGCATCATCAGCGTCGTCGGCGATCCGGGTACAGATTCGATCAGTTGGGACAGGCTCTTCATGGGTTCCTCTGGTGGGAGATTTGGAATGGGGAGAACGGGATGACGGTCTTGGCGCGCCAACCGGAAGCCAACCGGGCAAGGCCGCACACCTGCCTACACGACAGATGACAGCCACGCCGGTGCGCGGCTGTCATCTTTGGGTAACACCACACGAACATCTGCCTGCGCTAACGCGCGAGCACGTCCGCGATCGCGCCGCACAGATAGTCCATACTCGATTCCGCCATACCCGCCACGTTGATGCGGCCCGAGCCGACGATATAGATGGCGTAGTCGTCACGCAGCGCCTTCACCTGGTCGGGCGTCAGACCGGAGAACGAGAACATCCCGCGCTGGCGGGTGATATAGCCAAAGTCGCGGTGCACGCCCTTCTCGTTGAGCGTCTCCACAAAGAGATGGCGCATCCCGTTGATGCGCTCGCGCATCGCCGTGACTTCCTGCTCCCACTGGGCGCGCAGCTGCGGGTCGCCCAGCACCGTCGCCACAATCGCGCTGCCATGATTGATCGCGCTGGAGAAGTTGGCGCGAATCGCGACCTTGACGTGCGAGCGCAGCGTCTCGGCGTCGTTGGCGTCCTTGGCGACCACGGTCAGCGCGCCTGTACGCTCGTTATACAGACCGAAGTTCTTGCTGTACGAGTTGGCGATCATCAACTCCTGACCGGGGCGACACAGGCTCCGCAGACCCGCTGCGTCTTCCGTTAGCCCATTGGCGAAGCCTTGATAGGCAAAGTCCACCAGTGGCATCAGTTTGCGCTCGGCCACCACATCACCAATCGCCGCCCACTGCGCCGGGGTGAGGTCAACGCCGGTGGGGTTGTGGCACGCGCCATGCAGCACCACCACATCGCCGGTCGCCATCTGCTTGACCGTCGCCAGCATGGCGTCGAACGCCACGCCGTTGGACTTGGCGTCAAAGTAGGGATAGCTCTTGACCGCCAGCCCCGCGGCCTTAAAGATGCTGGGATGGTTCGGCCAGGTCGGGTCGCTGATCCACACCGTCGCGCTCGGCATCAGCTGCGCGATGGTGTCCGCGGCCACGCGCAGCGCGCCGGTCCCACCGGGCGCTTGCGCCGTCGCCGCGCGGCCCGTCGCCACAATCTCGTGGTCCGCCCCGAAGATCAGCTCTTGCGTGGCGCGATTCAGCGCCGGGCTGCCGTCGATGGGCAGGTAGGTCTTGCTCTTTTCGGATTTCAGCATCCGGGTTTCGGCCTCTTTGACCGAAGCCAACACCGGCGTATTGCCGGTTTCATCCTTATAAACGCCCACCCCCAGGTTGATCTTCCGCGGGTTGGAGTCCTTCTTAAACGCTTCGGTGAGACCGAGAATCGAGTCGGGCGGGGCCGGTGTGAATTGCTCAAACATGGCTCACTTGTTCCTCATTTGGCGCATCATGCAGGCGCAAAGAATCAATCGGGTCGAATCAGCGCACAATCGCATCCGTCACAACGACAGAATAGACAACCGCAATAGGGACAATCCTACACGATCTTGCCGCTAACTTCGAGAATCACCGGCAAAGAGATCGACAAACGAAAAATGACTCACGTCGACCAGTCCCCGGTCGGTCAGTTTCAGCGTCGGGATCACCTCCAGCGCCATAAAGCTCATCGCCATAAAGGGGTCGTGCAGCGTCGAGCCTAGCGCGTGCGCGGCCCCGCGCAGCCGGTCATACGCCGCCGCGACCTCGGCGATGGGCCGGTCGCTCATCAGCCCGGCCACGGGC
>CAYJQA010000207.1:0-8936 GCA_964372065.1 uncultured Litorilinea sp. | reverse complement strand
GTCCCCTCCCGCGCCTGGGATGGTCGCTTGGACCGGCTGGGCGTCTATGTGGAAGACGCGCCGGTCGCGCCCGGCCAGCCCTACTGGCGGCTGATTGAGGCGCGTTGGGCCGACGAACAAGAGGCCGGCGGCAAGCACCACATCTATGTGGAAGTGTTGGACGAAAGCGGCAAGCGGATTGTCGGCAACCCGGTGACGGTCTACTGGGGTGACGGCAACTACACCGCCGGGGTCGAAGACAAAGCCTACCCGGACTACGGCTTCAACTACCAGATGTACGCGGCGGGCAACGCCTACAACGTCAAGGTGGAAGGGCTGCCCAGCGACATCCTCCACGGGGCGGGTATGGGCGACGTGGAGCGTCCGCGCTACGGCATCCACACCGCGTTCTACATCGTCTACCAGCGGGCGATCAAATAGCTCCACCCTGTTACGCAAGCTTCACGGCGGCGGCGCCCCGCCGCCCCCGCCCCCGCTTGCATTGGTCACACGGCTTGGTTGCGCTCCTGTCATTCCGAGGTCGTAGACCGAGGAATCTCTCTGCCATAAGCGCGGTATGACAGGGTAGCTACATGTCGATCGTCACGTCGCGCACGCCGATGATAGCCTGGCGGCTGCCCGCGATGTACGGATGGTCGCGCCCCTGGCTGTCGGGCCGCCACAGGCGCGTGCCCCAACGCAGCGCCACGCGCTGGCTGCGCTGTACGGCCTCGCCATAGCTGTGCCCGCCCAGCCAGTCACGCAAAAAGACGGACAGACTGGGTTCGGGCAGCCAGTTGACGCCCGCGGCCCCGTTGACCACCGCCGCGCCCAGCCCCATCCAGACCGGGGCCAGGGTGGTCCCATAACAGTTGACGCCAAAGACTACGCGCAAATCGACGCGATGGGGGGTGCGCCGCTGCTCCGCCAGCAACGGCGCAAAGGTCTCCGCGCCGATGTCCACCTTGCCGCGCCGGCCTACCAGCGCGCCGGGCCGCCCGTGCACCAGGAGCAGCAGATCGACCCGGTGCGTGCGGCTCGCGTCCACCAGCGCGCGGGTGAGATCGGGGCCGGTGGCGTGGTCGTCTTCCAGGATGACTACGCGATCATAGCGCCGATAGGCCCCATAGAGACGCAGCAGCAGCTTGGCGTATTCCTCGGTCAGAAAGTCAATCGCGTGCATCACCCAGTTGGGCAGGGCAAGCCCCTGGATGTGGCCCACGTTCTCCAAGAGGACCACCAGCGCCAGCGGCTTGCGCGGCACCGCGCCGGGCGGCGGCGGCGTGGAGGCCGCGGCCGCGCTATTCTTCGCGGTCACGGACAATCTTGACGTGAAAATTGGTTGCCAGTTCGTTCATGCCCTCGGCCAGCCGCGCCCAGTCGTTGGAGAGGAAGATGGCGCGGGCCTTGTCGAGGCTCTCCACATCTCCGCCGCTGGTGATCTGCGGTGAATTGCCCCACACGGTGTACCACACATCGGAAACCCGGAACCCCAGCTTGGCCAACCCCGGCGCGAGCTTATTGACCAGATACTCCTGGCAATCCTGTTCGCGGCCTTCACGCATATCATACGAAATCATGACCTTCATAGCACTCTTCTCCATCCTACGCCCACTCGGGGCGCTTAACTGCCGGCCAAGCTCAGCACATCCGCCAGATGCAGGTGAGCATCGCGGCGGAACTCGTCGACCGATATCCAGCGAAACAGCCAGACGGCGGCGAGTAGACCCACCACCTCCAGGCCAAAGACGGCATAATAACCGGTTGCGGGCGCGCCGGTGAACTGATAGATGAGGTCGCGCAGCAGCCCGCTGGTGATGTTGCCTAGCGCCTGCCCGGCGAAGTTGGCGACGCCCCACGCGCCCATGTACAGACCCGCCGCTTCCGGCACGGTCATGTCAAGCATAAAGCTCAGGTTGCTGACCGTCATCATCCCGCCGCCCAACCCCAGCACAAAGACCGCCAGCATAACCCCCTGCGGCAAGCCCCGCGCGCCGGACACGAGGAGGCCGGCAATGGCCGCCGCGGCTACCAGCGCGCCCCCGTTGGCCGCGGCCTTCTTGCCCGCGCGCCGCACGATGGGCAGACCACCGATCAGCGTGAAAAAGACGCCCGCGCCCCAAATCGACGAGAGCCGCGTCGTCTGCGCCACCGGCAGCCCCAACACCTGCGCGCCAAACGGCTCCAGCAAGACATCTTGGGCGTGGATGCTGATCAGGATGAGCAGCAGGTAGAAGAAGAAGCGGCGGGCCGACGGGTTATGCGCCAAGAGACGATAGGCCGACGCCACGCTGTTGGCCTGATGGTGGACATTGGCGCGCAACCCCGCCGGTTCCAGCGCCGACGCGCCGACCAACACGAGCAGGCTCGCCACAGCCCAGACCAAGCCAAAGGCCGTGATCAGCGCCGCGTGGGTGTAGGCTTCCAGCATCTGCGCCAGGACCAGCGCGGTGGCAATCGTACTGAGGATCATGGCGGTCCACATGACGCTGACGGTGCGGCTGCGCCAACGGGGCGCGTGCTCGCTCAACTCGCTCACCAGCGAGAGATAGGAGACCGACGCGATATTCACGCCCAGCCCCCACACCAGAAACGCGCCCAGCGCCAACGCCCCGCCGCGGAGGGGATCCGCTTGCATGGCATAGACCGCGTGACCCGTGGCATAGCCGCCAAACGACGCCATCAGACCGCCCAACACGATCCAGGGCGAACGATAGCGCCCGGCGATGGGGTTGCTGTCGGCCCACGCGCCCACCATGACTTGCAGCGGCGACAGCAAATAGGGCAGCGAAACCAGCACGCTGACCCACAAGGCCGACATAGCCATATCGGCGATCATGATGCGGTTCAACGTGCTGGTGACGGGGACCACCGTAATGGAGACGCCGACATGGACCATCGTCAACTGCACAACCCGTCGCCAGTTCATGCGGCAAGCATAGCATATCCGGGCGGCGCATCCAATCAAGTCAGGCTATCTCGGCCCGCAACTGCGCCAGAGGGAGATGTCTCTCACAGTCCCGTAGCGGCGGTTTTCCAACCGCCGTCGCGGGCTGCACGGATCGGCGGTTAGAAAACCGCCGCGACAAATCCCGAAATGTTCATCCCTCCTTTGCTCCCTTCTTCTTTGCGGTCTTTGCGCTCTTTGCGTGAGCTTCTCTCTCATAGCCAGTCGGCCAGATCGGACGTGGCGTCGAGGATAAGGTCGGCATCTTGCAGGTCGCGCGCTTCGCCCAGCCCACAGAGGACCCCAGCGGTCGCGATCTCCATGGTGCGGGCCGAACGCAGGTTGCTGTCGGTGTCGCTGACCATGAGCAGTTGGCCGGCCTCCAGCCCCGTTTGCGCCAGCACAAAGAGCAGCGGGTCGCTGTGCGGCAGCAGATTGCGCGTGTCTTCACGCCCCACGATCAGGGCGAAACGGTCGGCGGACAGACCGGCGCTCGCCAGAAAACAGTCGATGTCGGCGTGACGCCGCGGGGAGATCAGGATCAGCCGGTAGCGCAGCGCCAAACGCTGTAACAGGTCGTCAACCCCCTCCACCGGTTGCAGCGCAGCGACGGCGGGATAGCCGCGCAGCCGGTCCAGCAGCGGCATGACACGGGCCAATCCCGGCCGCACAGGCTCACGCACAAAGCGACTGAGCAGGAGATTGATCGGGCCTTCCAACCCGACCATCAGCCGCCGGGTCTGCCGGCCGCGGCGCTCCGCCGTGACCACGGGGTCGAGCCACGTCAAGTTCTGCTCGGCCCACTTGACCGCCGACCAGTCCAGCGCCGCCAACGCGCCGTCCAGGTCAAAGGCGACGGCGTCGATCTTGCGCCCCGCGATCAAACCGGGGATATGCACGCCCGCCTGCGGGCCGCTGATCGGCTCGAACGGCTCCAGGTCCAGCAGCTTGCGATAGATGTAGGCCAAGAAGATGCGCGCGCTGGCCATGATGGGCGTCGCCAACAACACACCCAGCAGCCCAAAGACCAGCGTCCCCGCCACGATGCCCACAAACGCGACCGCAGGATGCAGCTTCACCTGCCCCCCCACCAGCCGCGGAATCAGGACGATGTTTTCCGTCTGGGCAATGACGATGTAGATCAGAAAGACGACAATGGCGAAGGTGATGTTATGCACCGGCAGCCACGACGACCCCACAAAGAAGGCCAGCGTCGTGCCCACCGCGCCGCTGATGCCGGGGCCGATGGAAGGCAGGAACTCCATCGCGCCTGCCAGCAGCGCCAACGCGCCCGCATTGGGCATCCCCACGATCAGTAAGGGGATCCAGGTTAGCACGCCGACGGCGAAGGCCACGGCCAGTTGTCCCCGCAGAAAGGCATCCCAGGTGTGCCCCAGCTCCATGCCCAGCCGCCGCGCGTCTTCCTGGTAGTCCACCGGGATCTGGTCGAGCGTCATGCGCTGGACCTTGTGAAAGTCCTTGAGCAACCAAAAGGTGAGCACGAGGACATAGACGATCGTGATGACGCTATTGGTGACGCCGCGCGCGATGGACATGGGGTTGCCCGTCGCCACCACCAGGAGATTGCCCAGGATTTCGCCGGCCTGCTGAAAGAGCGTGTTGAGCGAGAAGCGCAGCGGGCCAAGCGCCAGAATCGGCCCTTCGGAGACGCCCTGCAAGCGGAGCACCAAGTCTTGCAGCGTGGTCTGGAGCGAGGCGACCAAATCCGCCGTGCGCGGCACGATCAAGATCGGCATGAGCGCGACGACCGCCACCAACAGCACATAGATGACCACCACGGCCAGCGTACGCGCCGACCCGGTGCTGCGTTGGATCCAGTTAACGGGATAGCTGAGGATGAAAGCGAGGAGCAGGGCGACGATCGTGGGCGCGATAAGCACACGAAACATCACGGTCAAGACTATCGCCAAGACCGCCAGCGACGCCGCGACGATAATCTTGGTTACATTACTCCAGCGACGGGAGCCCATTCGGCCTCCCCTAGAACGAGGTCATCCGGTCGAGAGGCCAGTAGCGCAGCCAGACACGGCCAACGATATACTCGCGCTTCACCGAGCCAAACGCCCGGCTGTCGTTGGAGTTGTCGCGGTTGTCGCCCATGACAAAATAACTCAGGGGGCCGACGACGGTCGCCGGCATACTCTGGAAGCCCAGGTCATGGGGGAATGGCTCCGGCAGCGCGACGCCGTTCACATAGACCACGCCCCGCTGCACCTCGACCGTTTCGCCCGGCATCCCGATGATGCGCTTCACCAGCATTTCGTCCATGTCGGGCAGGTCGATGACGACGATGTCGTTGCGGTGCGGCACACGGAATCGGTAGCTGAACTTGTCGATGATGAGCCGCTGCCGTTCGGAGAGATTCGGCTCCATGCTTTGGCCGTAGACGATGGTCGCTTGGGCCAAGAAGAGGTGCACGGTCAGCGCCAACGCCAGCGCGGGCACGACGACTTGCAGGCTCTCCTGCAGCAGAAGCCGCAACAGCCGCAGCCCGGTAGGACGCGGCGCGGCAAAGCGTTCTGCCGGTTCGGCGCTGATAGGATAATCGGTGTACGGATTGCGATCGTGCATAGCTTGATCAGACACTCTCGGACAAATTTGAAACTAGTATAGTCGGCGGGACGGCTTTAGCCAAATGTCCCGATAAATCGGCGGATCGTCGCGGCCACTTCCGACAAACTGCAACGAAAGTTGCGAACCACATCATTGATGACGATCAAAGTGTGAAATATTGACGCTGACGCGCGAACGACGCTATACTGCACCCTAGTGGGCATCAGCATACCGCCCAGACCACCGTCCATGAAACGATCCCAACTTCTGTTGCATCTCATCTTGCTGGCTGCGCTGGGGGCGGCGTGGTTTGTGCCGCAGGCCGGACTAGCCCAAACGGCGACGCCCGCGCCCCTGGCCACCGTCGTCAGCCCGGAGGAAAGCGCTTTGACCGCGCAGGTAGAGGCGCAGTTAGCGCGCATGACGGTCGCCGACCGCGTTGGGCAGCTCTTTCTCATCGGCTTTGTGGGCAGCAGCACCGGCTTCGAGAGCGATATCGCCGAGTTGGTCTATGGCTACCGCGTGGGCGGCGTGGTCTTGACCCCGCGCAACAACAACTTCACCAATGAGCCGGAGTTGGCGACGCCCGTGCAGGTGGCCACGCTTATCAACCGCTTGCAGGCGCTGGCCTATGGCCTGCTCTTGCCCGCGGACCAGGCGCTCAACAGCGCACCCGGCGACACTTGGCCGCCTACCGGCGCGGTCTCCATGGAAGAGGTAACGGCGGTGCCGCCGCTCAACCTACCGCTGTTGATCGCGGTGGAGCAGAGCGGCGACGGGCTGCCCGCCACGGCGCTGCGCCAGGGCTTCGCGCCGCTCCCCAGCCCTTTGGCCCTGGGCGCGACCTGGAACCCCACCTTAGTCGACCAAGTGGGGCAGATCGTGGGCCGCGAATTGGCTGCGGTCGGCGTGAATCTGCTGCTTGGCCCCGCACTGGATGTGACCGCCCAACCGCGCACCGACGCCGTGGGCGCGTTGGGCATGTATTCTTTTGGCGGTGACCCCTACTGGGTCGGCCAGATGGGCCGCGCCTACATCACGGGCGTGCACACGGGCGGCGGCGGCCGCGTGGCGGTGATCGTGCGCCACTTCCCCGGCGCCGGCGACGCCGACCGCTTGCCCGACGAGGAAGTCGCCACCGTCCAGCGCAGCTTGGAAGAACTGGAGCGCCTGACGCTGCCGCCGTTCCAGGCCGTGACGCGCGGCCCGTCCAGCCTGTTGCGACCGGGCGGCGACCCCGCGGCCACGGACGGCATGATGTCCGGCCACATTCGCTACAGCGGCTTTCAGGGGGCCAGTCTGGGCGGCAACACCCCCATCAGCTTGGCCCCGGAGCTACAAACGCTCATCACCCAAGAGGGCTTTAGCCCCTGGCGCGACCAGGGCGGCCTGCTGGTGAGCAATATGCTGGGGACGCCCGCCATCCGCCGCTACTATGACCCCACCGGGACCGATTTCCCCTATCGCCGGGCCGCTATGGATGCCTTTACCGCCGGCCACGATCTGCTCTATCTCGACCGCTTTAGCCTGGACGACAGTTGGGAAGCCGAAAAGAGCAACATCAAGGCCACCATCGCGTTCTTCCAGGAACGCTACATGCGCGACCCCGACTTTGCGGCGCGCGTCGATGCTTCCGTGCGCCGCATCTTGGCGCTCAAATTGCGCCTCTATACCGCGCCCGCGGAAACCGGCGCGTCGGCTGACATCCCGCTGGCGAATGTGCTGGTGCAGGAAGACGACTTGCAGGCGTTCAGCCAACCGGCGCAGGATATGGCGCTGGTGACCGTCGGCCAAGCGGCACGCGAGTCCTTCACCGTGCTCTATCCCGACCCCACCACCAACGCCGAATCGGTGGGCGTCATCCCGGAGAGCGGCGACCACATCGTCATCGTCACGGAAAATCGCGAGCTGCGCGAATGCGAAACGTGCGGCCCCGAAACCGCGGTCGGGACGGAAGACCTGGCGACCATTATCAACCGGCTCTATGGGCCGGCCGGCACGGGCCAACTCAGCGCCGACCAGGTGGTGAGCTTGAGCGCCGCCGATGTCGTCCAACTGTTGGCGAGCGAGGCGACGACGGGCCAACCCAGCGAACCGACGCCCACGCCAACCGTGGCGCTGCTGCCGACGCCCACGCCGGCCTTTCTGCCGACCCCGGCGCAGACCCAAGAAAGCAACACCGCGGTCAGCGCGCCGCCGGACCGGCTGACGCGCACGCGCCTGTTGATCGACCAGGCCGACTGGATCATCTTCGCCATGTTGGATGTAGACGCCGCGACCTACCCCAACAGCGACGTGGTCAAGCAGTTTTTGCGCCACCGCAGCGCGCAGCTCTCCAACAAACGCATCGTCGTCTTGGCGCTGCACGCGCCCTACTTCCTGGACGCGACCGAAATCAGCAAGCTCAACGGTTACTACGGCGTCTTTGGCAAGACCCAACCTTTCCTGGAGAGCGCGGTGCGCGCCATGTTCCGCGCCTACACACCCAGCGGCGCGCCGCCGGTCAGCGTGGCGGGGACGCGCTATGGGAACCTCACCGAACGACTGCGGCCCGACCCGATGCGGCCCATCGACCTGCTGGTGACAGGGGAAGACGGCGCGGTGCTGGCCGGCGGTGACGCGGATAGCAGCGCGCTCCCCATGGTGGACGTGGGCGCACGCGTGCGCGTCCAGGCGGGGCCGATCTTCGACCGCAACGGCAAGGTGGTGCGCAACGGCACGTTGGTGGACGTGACGCTCGACTATGAGGACGATCCCGCGGCGCGCGTAGTCGAGCGCGTGCCGACCCAAAACGGCATTGCGCTACGCGAACTAGCCCTGAGCCGGGGCGGCGCGGTGCGGGTGACCGCGGCGACGGACGGGGCCGTCTCGACCGAAGAAGTCGTCTTTGGCGTGCAGTCGCCGCCCATCGTGGCCGCGCCCCCCGTAACGCCAACCACGCCCGCCGCCGCCACCGTAGAGCCGACGCCTGCGCTTGCGGTGACGGCCACGCCGCCCCCCACGCCGGAAGACCCCATCAACCTGGCTTCCTTCCTGATTGCGCTGATCACCATTGCCATGACGTTGAGTTTGCTGCTGGTGGTCCAGGTGCGCGTCGCGCCGCGGCGGACGTTGGTCCATAGCCTGTTGTGGGCGGTGAACTGCGGGCTGGCGGCCTATATCGTCTATGGGCTGGGGCTGCTGCCGGGCGGCGCGTGGCTCCAATCCAGCCTCAAGGTGTGGGGGGCGGGGCCGGTCGTGTTGATCGCCATGCTGCTGCCGCTGGTGTGGCTACAACTGCGCGCCATCGACTAAGCCCCAACCGCGCCGCTCAGTACACAGGCAAAAACAAAACGCAGCGCCGTGTGGTCGCCGCGTTTTTGTGTACCCCCGACAGGACTCGAACCTGTGCCACCGGCTCCGGAGGCCGGTGCTCTATCCACTGAGCTACGGGGGC
>CAYJQA010000206.1:2113-8958 GCA_964372065.1 uncultured Litorilinea sp. | reverse complement strand
AGCGGTCGCCGAAGTTGAGGAAGCGCGGGGCGGACGGGCGCACCATCAACGGCAGGCGGGCCGTGAGATTGGCCTCGGTCGAGCCGAACTGGGTGCCGTCGGCCACGGCGACGACCATCACCCGGTAGCGCGTGAGGTTGTCGGGCAGCTTGACCGGCAAGTTGGCGTGACCGTCGGCGTCGGTGCGGACGGCGGGGTCAAAGACGGCCAGCGGGTTGAAGTCGGTGCGCACGGTAATGGGTGTGGGAGCCGCGCCAGGCCCGCCGCCTAGCCCAGAGGCTTCTTCGGCGGCCATGGCGGGGGCCGCGGCCGCTTCCGGCATGGCCGCGCCGGCGGCCATGGTCGGCATGGCGGCCCTTTCGGCGTCGGCGGCGACGTTATCGGCGATTTGGCCGGCCAACTCCTCCGGGTTGGCGAGCACCAACGACGCTCGACCATAGGCCGCCGAGGTGTTGCTGCTGCGCTGGAGGTAGAAGGTGGCGATCGGGTCGGCCAGCGTATAGTTGGTCAGCGCGAGGATGGCTTCGTCGACGATGACGACGGCCATTTCGGCGTTCTGGACGGGCTGGCCGTTGGCATCCAGCACCAACAGGTCCAGGTTGGTTTCGCCGCCGGGGGCCAACTCGGTGTCGGCCAGCGTGGCGGTGAGCGCCAGGGTGCGGCTTAACGGCGGGACGTTGAGGTTGAGTGAACCGGACGCGTAGGCCGGGCGCTTGGGCAAGTCCTCGCGCGGTTCGCCCTGGTCATCGGTGCGCGGGGCCTCGCCCACCAAGTCCACCTGAACGTTGATGTTGGGGATGTAGCTCTCGTCGATGGGGATGGCGAGGGTATAGGTCGGCTCGGTCATGGTGAAGCGCTCGGTGGCGACGATGCCGTTGCGCTGGAGCGTCATCAGACCTTGAGCCGGGACAAAGGGCGACTGGACCAGGATTTGGGCGGTGTCGCCGGGCTGGTAGAGTTCCTTGTCCGGGATGAGCGTGGCGTCCTCTTGCTCCACGTTGCGGGAGATGGGGCGCTTGCCGCCGCTGACCCAGCGGGTGAGCTGCGACTCGTTGCTGCGGCCTTGCGCGTCCTCGATCGTGGCGTTGATGCGATATTCGCCGCCGAGGGTGGTGGTGAAGCTGCACGTCACCGGCTCTAGCGTGGAGCCGATGTTGCATTCTTGCACGTCGGCCTCGCGCTGCTGCCAAGTGCCGCGCTCGTATTTCCATTCCATGCGGGCGGCGCGCATCTGGATCGGCCGGTCCTCGACGGGGTTGCCGTCCAGGTCGGTGACGATGGCGTCAATGTCCAGCGGTTGGCCCAGTTGGACAAAGGTGCGGGCGCTGCGCAGACCGACGTAGAGGTCGGCGGGATGGACGAGCAGGCTGGTGGACGCGGACCAGGCTTGCCGGTTGACGTCCATGACCACGGCATCGGCCTGGATGGAGTAGGGGCGGGACTCGCCGCCGCTGAAGTCCAAGCGCAGATAGTGGTTGCCCGACGGGTCGGTCGCGCCGCTGTAGCTGGCGTAGGTCGTGGCGGGCTGTTCCGGGTCATAGTAGTACCACCAGGGAACCCACTTGCCAAAAGTGAAGTCCGGCCAGTTGGGCGGGCTGTAGGAGCCGGGCGAGGCGGTCACGCTCCAGTCCGTCTCCGCGCCGGGCAGCGGGCCGCCCGCAAAGTAGGCGGCCTCGACCGCGACCACGGCGCTGCCGCCGCGGAAGAAGGGGCCTTTCTCTTCGTTGCGCGCAGCGACGGAGAACTCGGGCCGGCGGAACTCCTGAATCTGGAAGTTGTGATAGTACTGGCCGCCGATGGCCTGGTTGAGGTCGGTTGCGTTGAGCCAAAAGCTGATATTGGCGTAGCCCAGGTTAGCGCCTTCGGGCAGCGTGAAGCTGAAATCGAAGCCGCCCAGGTCGTTGATGTCGGTGTTCTCGTCCGCCAGGGTTGCGCCTTGGGGATCGGTCACCTGATAACGCACAGACCTGGCCCCGCTGAGCAAGCGAATGTCGCCGCCCTTCTGATTCTCGATGAGACGCACCCAGCCTTTGATGTGGACTTCTTCGCCGGGGCGATACATGGCGCGGTCGTCATAGACATACCAGCGCACCTCATCCTGGACGGATTCACTGCTCCAGCCATCGCCATACCAACTGTAGAGGTTGCGCGGGAGGATGGCGACGTCGTCGTCTTTGGTCGCGACCAGCAAGGGACTGTAGCCGGGGAGCGTGAGGCGGGCCACACCGCTGGCGTCGGTCGTGGCACTGGTCGCGGTTTCGAGCAAACTCACGTTCACGCCGGGCAGCGGCGCGCCGGTCTGGAGGTCACTGGTCCAGGCGACCATCTCGGTGGGGTCGGCGAGCGCATCCAGCCCGATGTGGGTGACTTGGACCCAGTTCGACACGACCTGATAGTCAGAGTTGCGACCCAACAGCGGGTTGCGCGGGTAGTCCACGACGACGATGAGATGGCCGCGCCCAGACGGCTCCCGGCCGGAGAGCGCCGAAGAAAGGTCGATGGCCGTCTCAGTCAAGGCGTCGTCCACGGCGTCGATCTGGATGATCTTGGAGAGGACTTCGCGGCCGGGCGGGCGGGGGGCCGGGTCTTGCCAGCGGTTACTGAGATACTCCTGATAGGCGGACCAGTCGTCCGGCGTGACGGCATAGGCGCGGACGCGCAGCCGCTTGAAGTTGATGGAATAGATGGTGTGGGTGGGCGTCCCGGCGGACGGGTCCACGGTGACCAGGTTGTTGCGCGGGCCGGAAAGCATCTGGCGCGCCGAGCCGGTCTTGAAGGTCACGCTCTGGTCGCTGCCCAGGGTTTGGCCGAAGGCGTCGAGCAGGTCGCCCTTGACGGTGACCTTGTAGGTGGTGCGGCCCTGGGTCGCGCCGGAAAGCTGGAGCGAGTAGCCGTAGTTCTGGATGACCAGACCGGGGATCTCCGGTTCGACGGTGATCCAGCTTTCGTCAAAGAGTGTTTGGTCCAACGGATTGTTGAACTCGATCATGAAGGGCGAGAACGGCGGGCAGTCGCGACCGCCCCAACCGCAGTAGGAATTGGTGATGCGGAGGGGCGCGTAGGTGGTGAAGCTGAACGACTGGACGCCTTCGGTCGTGCGCGGGCCTTCGGCGGAGGGCGTAGCCGGGCCGATGTTGACGGTGACGGTCGTATCGGACGGGAACTCTTGGTCCACCTTGAAGGCCAGCCAGCGGCCTGCGCCGACGCGCTCCGCGAGCGCAGACGCCGCGCCGTCGGCCGCGACTTCCTCGGCGGTCGCCAGGCGGGCGGGATAGGTCTGCCGGCCCGCGGTGACGTTGATGGTCGCCAGCACCGCGGCGGGGTCAATCTGCTGGTCAAACCCGGCGAACAGCAAGGGCGTGCGGATGGTGGGGCCGCCGCTGGGCGTCCAGAAGAGCAGCCGGGGCGCGGGCGTGGCAAAGGTCCAGGAAACGGCTTCGGCCAGTTCTTCGCCGGTGGCGGAGAGCGTGCCCGCCGGGACTTCGGCGGTGAAGACGGTCGCCATGGGGAACGCCTGGTTGTCGTCGCCCGCATACTCAAAGGTGAGCGTGCGCGTGCCGACCCAACGCCAGATGCCGGGAATGGCGGGCGTCAGCTTGACCGGGACGGCTTCGGCGGCCAACTGCTCCACAGTCGCCAGCGGGACCATGGGCTGGTTGAAGGTGACGCTGAGGAAGGGCGCGATGGGGATTTCGCCTTCGGGCGAGAAGCGCAGCACCGTCAGCGGGCCGGCTGCGACGCCCTCCGGGACGGCGACGGTCTCGGTGGCCGGGAAGGTGACGTCCAGGGTCTGCCCGGTGCGTGGGGGCAGGATCGTCTCGGCCGGGAGCCGGAAGTCCAAAACGTCGGTCGCGCCGACTTCCAGCGGCGGCAAGCGGTCGCTGACGGCCTGGATGGCCGCGTCGTCCAGCGGCGTGGCGGGGGCCGGTTCGACGGCCTCGACCGGCGTGACCTGCTCGCGGCCTTCGCTCAAGGCGACTTGGAGACCGGGACCGCTGCCGCCGGCGGGGTCGGTGGGGGCGATTTCGGTCGCGGCGCGACGGGTGAGGGCCGCCATCTTACTGCTTGCTCCTGGGCTGCTGTAAACGGGTAAGAGGGGTGCGGTGGCCAACCCTGCGATGAGCAGGGTCGTTAGCAACACCAGCACCCGGCGACTTCGGACAAAGCGTCGCAATCCAGCCGGCATAGGGGCCTCCTTGTGTGGATACCGATGATGACACGGTTCGCGCCCGGCGGCGGGAACCCGTTGGGTGCGCCGTTTGCGGTTCGATTTTCAACAGGCGTGTGGTCCTGTGGCTTTTGTGAGAAGCCACTATTTTGTGAGACGCAACCGGCGCACCGATTGTTCCGCGCGGCCGGAAGGGAGTGCGTCGAGCAGGACTAAGTAAGTGCCTGCATGAGCATTGTCATTCCGAGCGACCGCGAGGAATCCCGGCCACCGCACTAGGGGATGCTTCGCTGCGCTCAGCATGACAGACTGATTGAACGGTCATATAGCCACTTACTTAGCGCGCGCCGGTGAGCCAGGAAAAGAGATCCTGGAGATAGAGGACCGGACCGACGCCGAGCAAGATCAATACGATGTACTTGACACTCTTGCCGAGCGCAACGGCGGTGAGAAACGAGGCGACGCGCATCCGCATCATCCCGGCGATGATGCCCGCAAAGTCGAAGATGGGCAAGGGCAGGGCAGCCAGGATCGCCAGCCCCAACACGCCGTAGCGGTCGGTGAGGCGGTGGAGTTGCTCGAACTGGGCGCGCCGCCGGGAAGGGACGAACGCGCTCCCGCTGGTTCCCGCCAAATAGCCGCTGAGTTCGCCCACCGCGCTGCCGATCCCCGCGACCACGGCGAGCAGCACCGGGTCCAGGGTCGTGCTCATGGCGATGACGACGGCGATGCCCGGCGCAGGGAGAATGATGGTGGCGCTGGCAATCAGGCTGATGAGGAAGGCCCCGACATAGCCCCAGTGGCCCAGCCGCTCGATCCAGACCGGGTTGACCGCGATCCACAGGCTGCCGACCAGAATGGCGAGCACCGCGAACGCGCCCAGCGTCCACCGGATGCGGAGGATGGCAGGGTCCAACTCGGGTGTGAACTGGACGGCAGGTATGGAGTGGGCCGGGCCATCTTCCTGCATAACGGGTATCCTTCGGCGATAAAGGCGACAGTCACCTGATAGTCGTCTGGGCAGGCGACGATCAGATGGCTGTCGCCGATCTACACATCTATGAACCGGCGCTTAGTCCGCGCTGCTGGTGATCTCCACGGCCACGATCGTGTCGTCGGTGGTCAACTGCGGCAGCACATCGACCCCTTCTACCACCTGGGCAAAGAAGGGGAACTGCCCGTTGGCGGCCGCGGGCGGCTGGACCAGCGCGATGAGCAATTGGCTGCTGCTGCTCAGGATCGTGCCGTCCTCTGCCTCCTGCATAGGTATGTACGTGATCGCGCCGATGCCGGTTTCCGCGATCTGGCCCGTTTCGGCGCGCAGCTTATAGCCGGCGTCGTTGAGCGGGTTGTTGTCGGGCGCGCCGATGATGATGGAATCGTTGGGTTGGACCAGGCTGACGGGCGTCTGGTCATAGAAGCCGAGATTCGCCAAGACGACGAAGTTGTTGACGGCGACGGGCGCGCGATCGGCGAAAAGCTGGGCCACGAAATCGCCCTTGCTGGTGCTGAAAGTGGCCGTGTATTGCGCGGTCGCGTCGATGACCATCTCGGGCGGCTGGTTAAAGAGATTGACGCGCGCCACCGACGGGAGTTCCGCCAGCGGCCGGTCGCCCTCGGCCTGGGTGGGCGCATAGGGTGTGGGGGTCGGCGTCGGCGTGGGCGTGGGCGGCAAGGGCGTGGGTGTTGGCAGGATGCTGGTCGCCATCTCCTCGATGAGCACGGTGTAGATCGTGTCGCCGGGGAAGTCGGGCATGGCGTCCGGGTCGCGGCGGGTGAGCCGGCCAAGCACGTCCTCGCCTTCGATGACCTTGCCGAAGATGGAATAGCCGCCATCCAACCAGTCGGCGGGGCCAAAGGTGATAAAGAACTGGCTGCCGTTGGTGTCCGGCCCGCTGTTCGCCATGGCGAGCAGACCGGCCTGGTCAAAGCCTAGACCGGGATAGACTTCGTTGTCGAATTCGTAGCCGGGGCCGCCCGCGCCGCTGGCGGTGGGGTCGCCGCCCTGGGCCATGAAGCCGTCCAGGACACGGTGAAAGGTGGTGTTGTCATAGAAGCCTTCACGCGCCAAGAAGACAAAGCTGTTGACGGTGTTGGGCGCGCGGTCGGCGAAAAGCTGCGCCTTGATGTCGCCGCGGTTGGTCTTGATCGTGGCGTAGTAGTAAGTGTTGGCCGCGTCGATGGTGAGCGGCGGCGCGGCGTCGTACATATCGTTACGCTCTTCGGGCGTAAGCTGGGCGGCGGGGCCGGGGTTCTCAATCACCGGCGGCGGGACGGTGGGGCCAGCTTCCACGACCGGCGCCGGTGTGGCGGTAAGCTTGATGACCGGCGCGGCCGTGGTGGCCGGGGCGTCGGTAGCGGCCGCGCTTGCCGTGGGGGCGACAGTCACGGCGGTCCCCGCCGTGGGGCCGTCGCTTTGGCCGCCACAGGCGGTCAACGTCGCGGTCAAGAGCGCCGCGGCGATCCACAGCGCCACGCGCACAGCGCGCCGCAGCTGCCGGCCGCTGTCAATTACACAGACTTCACTCAAGAGAGGCTCCTTGCTTGTTCCTGAATCGGTTCCGGCGCGTTGGCCGGGCCGGGACGAAATTCCAGCCACCAGAGGCTGACGAGGGCCAGCATGGCGAGCATACCGGCGACGACGATGGCTTCGCCGCGGGTGGCCTGGGTTAAGAAG
>CAYJQA010000206.1:0-2103 GCA_964372065.1 uncultured Litorilinea sp. | reverse complement strand
GGCGACAAGGCCAATGGCCCCGGCCAGCAGATAGCAAATCAAGACGGCTTCGCGACGGCTGCCGGTCAGCCGCGCTAGGCGATGGCTGAGGTGGTCCTTGCCAGGCGTGGTCAGCGGGTTCTTGCCGCGGCGCAGGCGTGAGACAAAGACCAGCGTCGTATCGAAGATTGGGATCGCCAAGACCAGAATCGGGATCAGCCAGGTAACGGTCGGACTATTGGTTGGGAAGCGCAGCTTGATGCCGACGGCGGCCAAGAGAAAGCCCAAAAAGAGGCTGCCGGTGTCGCCCATAAAAATGCGCGCCGGATTCCAATTATAAACCAAAAAGCCCGCGCAGGCCCCTACCAACGCGGCGGCCAACGCGCCGACCAGGTATTGATCGCTGAGCGCGGCGAGCAACGTAAAGAAGGCGGCGGCAATCATCGCGATGCCGCCGGACAGGCCGTCCATGTTGTCGAGCAGGTTGAGGGCGTTGGTGATGCCCACGATCCAGACCGTGGTGATGGCGTAATCCAGCCAGCCGCCGAAGAGCTGGACGCGCACCCCGGCGTACATGAGCACGGCGGCGGCGGCCAGTTGGCCCAGGAGCTTGACATAGCTGCCCAGGCCCCAGCGGTCATCCACGACGCCCATAAAGCTCATGATGCTGGCCCCCAGAAAGATGCTGATCGCCTCGTTGATAAAGGCGCGGTCGCCATACAAGGCCAGCACCAGGACAAAGGCCAGGTAGATGGCCGCGCCGCCCAGCAGGGGGACCGGCGTGGCGTGAATCTTGCGGGTGTTGGGCCGATCAACAACACCCAGGCGGATCGCCACCTGCCGCATGATCGGCGTGCCGCCAACGGCGAGGAGCAAGGCACTGAGAGCGATGAGGATGTAGGACGTCATCATTGGGACCCGGTGTGGGCTTCCTCTGGGTACAAGACGGCTAACTGCCGGTGTTCAGGGCGTTGATCAGGTCGGTGATGGGCGCTTTCTGGTCATCCGGCGCGAGCGCAAGGGCCTGATTGGCGAAGGTGAGCGCATCGGCGGTGCGCCCCATCTGCTGCAAGACCTGGGCCAGCGCCAACGGATGCTTGAAGTCCGCCGGTTCCAGCGTGATCAACTTCTGCAACACTTCGACGGCGGCGTTCCACTCTTGCCGGCCTGTGTAGAGGGTATAGAGCATCCGCAAGACATCGGGGTCGTCCGGGCTGATCGCGCGCAACTGCTCATATTGGAACAACACGTCGTCGGGGCGGTTGGCGAGGGTGTACAACTCGATCCCCAGGCGGCGCAGCAGCTTCAACTCTTCGGTCGCGTCGACCGGGGTCATGGCGAGTGCGCGTTCCAGGTACTCGATGGCCTTGTCCGTCTCGCCCATGTCGCGGTAGATGATGGCTAGATTGCGCATGGCGCCCACGTTGGTCGGCTGTAGCTCGATTACCTTGAGGTTGGCCTCAGCCGCGCCCGGCAGGTCGTTGACGCGGGCCAGGGCGACGCCGAGATAGCTATAGAGCTGGGCGCGGTTGGACATTTCGACGATGCCCTGCCGCAGGATGGCGATCTCCTCGTCGTACCGCTCCCGGCGCTCATAGAAGTCGGCCAGCAGCATGTAGGTCTGTTCGTAGCGGGCGTCTAGGTCAAGGCTGTGCAAATAGGCGGCTTCGGCCAGGTCGTCTTCGCCGCGGGAGAGATGGGCGTTGCCTTTCTCGTTCCACAGATGGGCGGCGTTGGGGCTGAGGGTGACGGCCATATCGTATTGGGCGATGCTCTTGTCCAGCACGGTGGTGCGGAGTTCGGCGTCTGCGCCGGAGAGGTCGGCCCAGGTGCGATAGAGCCGGGCCAGGTTGGCGGTGTGGTCGGTGTTAAGCGGGTTGACGCGCTGGGCTTCGGTCAGGACGGCCTCGGCGGCGCGCAGTAGCTCGGTGCGGCTCATTTGACCGACAGTTTCCGGCGTCAAGGCCAAGACATCGGCCAGCGCCGGCTGCTCCGGCAGCGTGAAGGTCCCTGTGTCGCCGGCCTGCTTGGCCTGCTCCAGCAGCCCGCGCCCCAAAAAGAGCATGTAGTGGTCTTCGGTGCGCCGGGCATTGAGCGCGCGGCGGTAGAGTTCGATGCTGCTGA
>CAYJQA010000205.1:0-8961 GCA_964372065.1 uncultured Litorilinea sp. | reverse complement strand
CTACAAACAGGGCTTCAACCCGCAGCCGCACATCCAGTTTGCGGCCCCGTTGGGTGTGGGCTTCACCGGCGTCGACGAGCCCATCGACATTGTGTTGAGTCCGCCCGTCCCGCTCCCGGAGCTTTGCACGCGACTGGCGGCCAAGCTGCCGCCCGGCGTGGAACTGCGCCATGCCGAAGAGGTCCCGCTCAAGGCCCCGGCGCTACAGGGCCAACTGATCGGGGCCGACTACACCATCATCCTCTACGCCGGGGCCGCCGAAGCGGACGCCCTCGACATCGACGCGGCCATCGCCGCCTGTCTGGCGACTGAGACCATCTGGCGCGAGCGTGAACGCAAGGGCGAAGCCTATCGCTACAACCTACGCCCGCTCATCTTTGAGTTGCGCAATCTGGGCTATGACGCGCAGGCCGAGGAGCAGCGCATCTTCCTGCGCGTGCAGCAGCGTTCGGGCGCGACGGGTCGCCCCGACGAAGTGGTGGCCGCGCTGGGGCTGGACGACCACGCGCGCACGCTGCGCCGCGACCGTCTCTATTTCAGCGAGCGCCCTGCCGATGTGGCGGTCTTTGCCGCGTACCCCGTCATCACCCAGGAATCCATCAGCGGCGGCCGCCCACCGCGGCACGCGCCGCGCCACGGACACGCGCCGCGCGACCCGCAGCATGTGACGGGCCGGTCCATCAGCGAGCGCGCCGGGGATGAGTTTGTGTAGGCGCAGCCTCCCCCGCGCGCCTTGCCCTGACCGCCGCAACTTGCCGCCGGTCTTCTCTTGGGACATACTGAACTTATCACGCGGTTAATTGAGTTATCTGCCAGGCCTGGCTAGTTTGGAAGAGTGTCATGTACGAGGCACGAAATGTGTTGGGCGGGTTGCTGGAGCATTGCTGCATCGACCCGGTGACGGGTTTCTATCGCGACGGCATGTGCCGGACGGGCGCGGACGACGTTGGAATTCACGTGGTCTGTGCGCATATGACCCGCGAGTTTCTGGACTTCGCCGCCCAGCGCGGTAATGACCTGATCACGGCCCGCCCCGAGTTTCTCTTTCCCGGTCTCAAGCCTGGCGACCAATGGTGTCTGTGCGCGGCGCGTTGGCAAGAGGCGCTGGATGCCGGCTGCGCGCCGCCCGTTGTCCTGAAGTCCACCCACATCACCGCGCTCGAGTTCCTTTCCTTGACCGATCTCAAGGCCCACGCCCTCGACGCCGACGAGGAGGACGAACCGGTGTGATATGGACCTATGCTACACGCTCTATGCTTGCCCGACAGGGCCGCTGGCCGCCCAGATCGATGCCTATTTTGCCGAAGCGAAGGCAACCTGCGGCCACAATCCTGCCCACGATTTTCCGCCCCACTGCACGCTGACGAACTTCTTTGCCGACCTGCCCAGCCAGCTCCCGGCCTACCTGGACTGTCTGGACATCTTGGCGGCGCGCCCGCGACCGGTGCCGGTCGTCACGGTCAAAGGGCTGCATGTGGATGCGCACTTTCAGGGACTGGAATTGGAAGCGCCGTGGCTGCGCGATCTGGCGCTCCTCTTTGCCCAACACGCTGTCTCATCTTCACGGCACGACGCGATCCGCGCCAAAGAATGGCCGCACCTCAGCCTCGCCTACGGATTCGCCCCGGAGTTGACCGCACCATTGGGTGAGATCGCCCGGCGGCTCATCCATCCGTGGGAGGCGGTGGTGTGGGAACTGCGCTTCTACAGCCGTTCGCTTGAGGGCGCGTGGACGTGCCATGCCGCCTGGCCGCTCTACTAACGTTGGCTACGGACTCCCGCTGCCGAGGACAAGCTTAGGCTCATCACCGAACAGGCGGGCGCACGCGCCGCGCCTGTCGCGCTCTAGGCGACAGGCAGCAGTTGCCGGAGCGCGTCGCTATAGTGGGCCGGGTAGCCCGCCACTTGGGGCACGATCGCCGCGCGCCCGGCGATGCCCAGGAGTTCGCACGCGGGGGCGCTGTCGTGGGTGAGGCGCGGCGCTTTGCTCTGGCCGCCGGTCGCGCCGTGCAGCCGCGCAGCCAGCCAGCGGCGAAAGCTCCCCGGTGGCAGCAGCAGCACCAGCGGCGGCCCCAGCCCCAGACCGGATTGGCTCCATGCGCCGGGCGTCCGCATCTTGGCATAGTCGTAATGCTCGCCGAACAGCACGCGGTCCAACGCGCTCGCCAGGGCGGGCGCGCCGGTCGGCGCGGCGTCGCGCAGTTCCACCAGCCAGAGATGGCAGGCGTTGTCCGGGGCGTCGTGCAGCTTCAGCGCCGCCACCGTGTAGTCGGTCAGCGTCGCGCCGATCTCCCGGCACGCCTGCGCCAGCGCGCGATCCGTCACATCCACCAGCAGTTCCTCGCCCGCGATGCTCAAATACTGGTTGAGCCGCCCGCGCACCTCCAGGCGGTAGGGCCGGGTGTCCACAAAGCGGACCACATCGCCGATGAGATAGCGCCATAAACCGTTGTAGCCGGTGACGATGGGCGCATAGTCCACACCGGTCACCACTCCTTCCAGCGGCGCAGCGGCGTCGAAGCGCCCGGCGATGGCCTCCGCCCGCGGGACAAACTCGTAGAAGATGCCGCCATCCGGCAGCAGCGCCATCGGTCCGTCGTCCACCTGCGCGGCATAGAAGCCCTCGGTCCCGTTGTAGACCTCGCTCACCAGCAGCGGACGTGACGCCTCGCCCACAATGACCCGCTGCAGGTCGTCGCGGTAGGGCGCGGGACTAACGCCGCCGGTCGTCACGGCCACCAGGTTCGGCCACAGTTCCGCCAGGGACTCCGCCCCGGTCGTTTCTAGGACCATGCGCCCAAAGTGGAGCAGCCAGGTCGGCAGCCCGGCGAGATGCACGACGTTCTCGGCCAGCGTCGCGTGCGCCATGCGCCGCAGCCGTTCTTCCCAGTTACAGTTGGGGATGACCGCGGTAGACTTGGCGGGCGCACGCGCCCAGTCCAGATACCAGGGCGTGAGGTACACGCTGAGCGCGGTGATGTCGCCGGCCAAGAAGCCGCGGGGCTGCGGCAGACGGCGGTAACTGCCCGCGAAAAAGACGGAGCGACCGGCGAGAAAACGGGCCAAGTCCAGCCGCGCCGCCAGTTGGCAGGCATAGGCGGTCGCGGTGGCCTGATAGACCAGGCGATGGCTGGCGCGCGTCATGGGGATCTGCTTCTTGGGGCCGCTGGTTCCCGACGACTCGGAAAACCAAGTCACACGACCGGGCCAGAGCACGTCCGGCTCGCCCGCCAGCATCCGGTCGACATATGGCTTGAGCGCTTCATAGCGGCGCACGGGCACACGGCGCGTGTAGTCGGCCTGGGTCGTGTGGGCGTGGAGGCTGTGGTCGCGGCCAAAGTGGGTCGCCGCTGCGTGGGGCAGCAGGTCCGCCAGGATGGCAGCCTGGCTGTCCAGCGGGTGCGCTAGGCTGTGCCGCAGCGCCCGCACCTGACGTTCCACCAGCGCGCGGTTGACCAACCAGGTTCCCGGCGGGGTCGCCACGCCGCGATGGATCAACCGGCCCGCGAAGGACGACCACGCCATCGGCTGCCCTTAGGCCGCGTCGCGGCTCAGCGTGATCGGCACGGACATCCCGACGCGGCTGGAGGGTTGGTCCGCAAAGCCCTGCACAAAGCGGACGAAACGCGCCACGTCGGCGAAGTTGCTGGCTAGCCCCACCGAGACGCGCACCGTGCCGGGATACTTGCCATATTCCGCCAACATACGGCCAAAGAACTCGTCATAGCTGATCCGGCGGTTCTCGGCCATCATCCCGGCCATTTCGTCGTGGGTCACGTTGTGTGCGGTTTCGCCCGCACCGGGGTTGCAGAAGCAGCCGGTGCGTAAGGAAATGTGGGCGTGGTTCGCCAGCGTCTCAATCGACCGGAAATAGAAGGGGATGCCGGTGGGGTCGAGCAGGTTGAAGGCGATCGTGCCGCCGCGGCAGTCCGTGGATGTGGGGCCGTAGATGCGCACCAGCGGCGCGCCATTGGCGTGGCGCAGGCCCGTCAGCGCGTCGACCAGCCACCCGGTCAGACAGGCGACGCGCGTATGGATGGCGTCCATGCCGATGGCCGTCAGATGGTGCAGGCCGATTTCCACCGCAGGGATCGAGAGGTAGTCCACCGTGCCGTCTTCAAAACCGGCAGGCCCCTCACTAAGGCGATGCCAGCCTTCGCCCTGCACCGAAGCGATGGTGATGGTCCCCCCGGCGAACCAGGGCCGTTGCAGCGCATCCAGGCCGCGCCTGCGTGCAATGAGCGCGCCGATGCCCGTGGGATAGCCGAACATCTTGTAGAAGGAAAGCGCGACGAAATCGGGCTTCCACACGCTCAGGTCAAGTCGGTTCGTCGGCGCAAAGGCCGCGGCGTCGAGCAGTACCTGCCAGCCTTGCGCCTGGGCCGCGGCGATTAGCTCTAGCGGATGCTGCACGCCGGTAAAATTCGATTGGCCCGGATAGGCGAAGAGATTGGCCCCGTGCGGGTTAGCCTGGGCGAGCGCGGCGTCCAGCGCGACGCGATCCAAGCGCATGGTCGCCGGCTCCAGCGGCACATAGGTCACGGCCGCGCCCCTAGCGCGGGCAAACTCGCGGATGCCGTTGACCGAATTGTGATTGTCCACGGTCAAGACATAGCGACCGTTGGCGTCAAACGGGTACGACTCGCCCACCAGCTTGAGCGCGCCGCTGGCGTTGGGCGTAAAGATGACCTCATATTCCTGGGGCGCGGCGTGGAAGAACTCCAGCACAGAGGCGCGGGCGCGCTCCACGCGGTCGGTCATAGCCTGGGACGTCGGATTGTGCGAATGGGGATTGCCGAAGACGTTCACGGCCAGCATGTCCAGGTGTGCGCGCAGCTGCGACTCGCCATAGAGACCGCCGCCGGTGTAGTCCAAGTATACCTGGTCACGCGCGTCCAGACGGCGATAGTCGGTCGCGCGCAGGTCGTCCAGGTGAACCGTGGTCGCATAGGTGGGATACCGGCGCAGGAAGTCGGCATAGGCCGGAGCGTCGATGGGCGTGGCGGCGACGTGGCTCCCGCCGCGGGGAGCGTCTTGCTTCATGCGTTATTTCCTCCAACCGGAGCGACCATGCACCCGGTATGTCTGATTGCCGGGTCCCGATGATGCCCGTTGCGCCACCAGTATACCAGGCGGCGCCGCGGCGGGAAAGGTCCGGGCAGGCCGACCACAGAGGGCGCACCGGAGCGGATCGTCGCCGGGTGCATTTCGCGTTGGGGGCGACGCAGGTGACAGTCACCTACCGTGCGGGCAAAACTCGCCCCAAGCCTGAGATACGCCCATCGTCGCCGGCTGCGTTGACAGCGCAGGTCAGTCACGCTAGTATGTGGATAGCACGGAGGCCGCGCGGAACGCGCCCGTCTCCGGCTTGTTGTCTCTGCCGGGCGTCGCTGTCTTCCGACATGATTGTTCCTTCGGCTCCTCGCGGAAGCCACGCACCGGCGCTTTCTCCCTGGGCAAACACCACCCAACTTGTCAGTTAGGGGACCCTTGAAGATCACGTTCATCCGTCCCAATATGTCCCCTGGCCGCGCCAGCGACGCTATGGAGCCGTTGGCCTTCGCCATCCTGGCGGGCGTGACGCCCCCCGGCGTCGAGCTTGACCTGATGGACGACCGCGTCGAGGCGGTCGATTTCGACCGCCCCACCGACCTGGTGGCGCTCACGGGGGAGACCTACACGGCGCGCCGCGCCTATGCCATCGCCGCCGAGTACCGGCGGCGCGGCGTGCCGGTCGTCATGGGCGGCTATCATCCCACCTTTCTCCCCGGTGAGGCACTCCACTTTGCCGACGCTGTGGTCGTGGGCGATGGCGACGACCTGTGGCCGCAGGTGGTGGCGGACGCCCAGGCCGGGCGCTTGGCGCGCCTCTATCGCAGCGACACGCTGCCGCGCTTGGCGGGCCGCAGCCCGGACCGGCGCATCTTCCGCGGCAAGCGTTATGCGCCGGTGACGCTGGTCCAGTATGGCCGCGGCTGCCGTTATGCCTGCGAGTTCTGCTCCATCCACGCGTTCTACGGCGCGGACCTGCGCCAGCGACCCGTGGCCGAAGTCGTGGCCGAGATCGAGGCCGCGGAGCGCAAGCACATCTTCTTGGTGGACGACAACATCTTTGTGGACGTGGCCCGCGCCAAGGAACTCTTTGCCGCGCTGATCCCGTTGAGGATTCGCTGGTCCTGCCAGATCAGCATCGACATCACGCGCGACGCCGAGTTGATGCGCCTCTTGGAGCGCAGCGGCTGCACCACCGCCGTGGTGGGCTTCGAGTCGCTCAACGAGGACAATCTGCGCCAGATGAAGAAACGCTGGAATCTCAAGCACAGCGACTATGCCACGTCGGTCCAGGTGTTACAGGACCACGGCGTGATGATCTACGGCTCGTTCGTCTTCGGCTATGACGAGGACACGCCCGATTCGTTCGACGTGACGTTGGACTTTGCCGTGCGCTCCAAGTTCTACCTCGCCAACTTCAACCCGCTGACGCCCATGCCCGGCGCGGCGCTATATGATCGGCTGGCACGCGAGGGGCGGCTGATCTACCGCCGCTGGTGGCTCGACCCCGGCTATCGCTACGGTGAGGCCACCTTCCACCCGCGCCGCATGTCCGCCGCCGAGTTGACCGCGGGCTGCTATCGCATCCGCCAGGAGTTCAACACCGTGCACTCCATCGCCTACCGGGCGACCGGTAGAGGCAGCAACAGTCGCGACCTCTACCGGCTGGGGCTACACGTGGCGTCCAACTGGGTGTCGCGCGGCATGATCCACCGCAAACAGGGCGAACGGCTGGGCGACGCCGCGCCGTTGCCCGGTGAACTCTGGCGCGAAGCGCCCGGCCTCGCCGACTTGGCCGCCGTTCACACCACTTGACCGCTCCCAAAGAAAGCAAGCCGCGTGAAGCTCACACTCATCAAGCCCAACATCGGGCGTCAAGAACACAGCCTCTATGTGGACGAGGGGCGCATGGAGCCGCTGCAACTGGGCGTGTTGGCCGCGCTGACCCCGTCCGATGTGGACGTGGCGCTGCACGACGACCGTATGGAGACCATCCCCTACGACGACCCGACCGACCTGGTCGCTATCACGGTGGAGACCTACACCGCGCGGCGCGCCTATGAGATCGCGGCGGAGTATCGGGCGCGCGGCGTGAAAGTGGTCATGGGCGGGATGCAGCCCACGTTGATCCCGGACGAGGTCAAGCCCCACGCCGACGCCATCTTCATCGGCGACGCCGAAACGCAATGGGCGCAGGTCATCGGCGACGCGCGGCGGGGCGCGTTGCGCCCGGTCTATCAAGCGCCGGTTGGCCCCGCCCATCCGGGCGTGCTGACGCGCCGCGACCTCTACGAAGGCAAGGGCTATCTGCCCGTGACGCTCATGCAGTTTAGCCGTGGCTGCCGCTATGCCTGTCACTTCTGCGCCGTCAGTACCTACTTTGACCGCGGCCACTATACGCGCTGTGTGAGCGAGGTCGTCCGCGAGATCGCATCGCTCAAGCAGAACCACCTCATCTTCTTTGTGGACGACAACATCCTATCCAACTTTGAGGCGGCCAAAGAACTGTTCCGCGCGCTGATCCCGCTCAACGTGCGCTGGGTCTCGCAGGCCAGCATCGACATGACGCGCGACCTGGAGCTAATGGACCTGATGGTCAAGAGCGGCTGCATCGGTCTGGTGGTGGGGTTTGAGTCCATCAGCAAGGATTCGCTGCGCTGGATGCGCAAATCGCCCAATCTGGTGGGCGGCTTCCAGAGCTACGAACCGCAGATCGAGATCCTGCGCGACTATGGGCTGCAACTGTGGGCAGCCTTTACGCTGGGCCACGACTACGACACCCAGGAGTCCATCGCCGAGACGTTGGACTGGGCCATGCACCACCGCTTTGCCCTGGCCGCGTTCAACATTCTGGTTCCCTATCCCAGCACGCCGCTCTATGCCAAGCTGGAAGCCGAAGGCCGCCTGCTCTACGACGGCAAGTGGTGGCTACACCCGCAGTACCGCTTCAACTATGCCGCGTTCCGGCCCAAGCACATGAGCGCCGACGAGCTGACCGAGGCGTGTTGGGAATGCCGCTCCACCTATAACCGGCTGGACTTTGTGATCCGCCGTGTGTTCGACCTCAAGACCAACCTGCGCACGCTCTACAAGCTCGGCGTCTATCTGCGTTACAGCCAGATTTTCCGCAAGGAAGTGTTCAAGAAACATGGCATGCGCTTTGGCCTCTCCTGAGCGCGCCGCACAGAAAGCGATGTTATGCGCCTGACCATCATCCATCCGGCCATCGGTCACAAGCCGGGCGAAAAGTATATCGGCACGTGGCAGATGGAGCCGCTGCCCGCAGCGACCGTGGCCGGGCTGACGCCGCCCGGCGTCGACATCCGCTTCTATGACGACCGCCTGGAGGCCATCCCCGTCGACGAGCCGACCGACCTGGTCGCCATCAGCGTGGAGACCTACACCGCCAAGCGCGCCTATCAGATTGCGTCCGACTACCGGCGGCGCGGCGTGCCGGTGGTCATGGGCGGTTTTCACGCCATGCTCTGCCCCGAAGAAGTGGCGGACTACGCCGACGCGGTGGTCGTGGGCGAAGCCGAGGAGATATGGCCGCAAGTTATCGACGACGCGCGCCACGGCAGCCTGCAGAAAATCTATCGCGGCCAGGGGCGGCCCAAGTTGGCCGGTCTCAAGCCCAACCGCGCCATCTTTCGCGGCAAACGCTATCTGCCCATTGGCCTGGTGGAAGCGGGGCGCGGCTGTCACTTCCACTGTGACTTCTGCGCCATCCAGACGGCCTTCGAGCGCACCCAGACGCGCCGCCCCACCGACGACATCCTGGCCGAATTGTCCACGCTGGCCGGCTCCGGCAAACGTTTCTTCTTCTTTGTGGACGATAACATCACGTCCAACATGCGCCAGGCCAAGGAGTTGTACGCCGCGCTCGCCCCGCTCAAGCTGCGCTGGGTC
>CAYJQA010000204.1:4845-9003 GCA_964372065.1 uncultured Litorilinea sp. | reverse complement strand
GAAACTAGCTATGCGACAGTATGCTTTGCTGTTTGTTGCCCTGGCCTTGACGCTGGGCGCGCTGACCGGCTGCCAACCGGTTCAGCCAGTCCAGGCGCAAGCCGCCCCGACCCTGGCGACGGCCAAGGTCTTTGTCCAGAACTCCAACCAGTCCGGCCACGTGTTGGTCAGCGCGCGCGGCAACCACTTCTTGATCGGTTCCGCGCCGCCGCTAGGGCATCCGGCCCTCGAGATCAACCCGGTCGAGGCCATGTTGGGCGCGTTGGCGACGTGTAGTATCTTCGTCCACGAAACCGCCGCCATAGAGCAGGGGGTTCCGCTGACCGCCGTCTCCGCCACGGTCCAGGCGGATTGGGACGTCAACGGTCTGAAGGGCGAGCCAGTCAACCCGCACATGCAGGCGATCCGGGTGCATCTCACCCTGGACGGACCGGATGCGGCCCAAGCCGAGTCGCTGGAGGCGGAGTTCACTTCCCGTTGCCCGATCTATACGACGTTGGTGCGGACCGCGCCCATCGAGATCACGACCAACGACGAGGTGATGAGCGGCCCGGTGGCCGCAGGGTTAGCCATGTCGGCGGTCAGCGCCAGTCTGACCAACCAGCCGGGGCGCGCCATCGTGAATGTGCGCGACGACTACATGGTGGTAGACTCGGTGGCGCCGTTGGGCAGCCCCTCAGAGGAGACGAACCCGCTGGATATGTTCGTGGGTGCGCTGGGTGCGTGCGGCGCGTTGATCGTGGAGAACGTCGCCGTGGCCGAAGCCTTGCCGCTGGCCGATGTCGCCGCCACGATCGAGGCCGACCTGGACCCGCGCGGGGTGAAGGGGGAAGACGTAAGCCCGCATATTCAGGCCATGCGCGTCCACTGGCTATTGTCCGGCGTGGACCAGACGCAGGCAGATGCGATGGTGGATGCCTGGATCGCCCGCTGTCCCATTTATAACACCTACATCCTCGCCACCGACATCACGGTGACGAGCGAGGTCGTGGACGGGGCCATCGCCATGCCCTAGACGACCGCCGGGGCGTCGCTTCGATCGATGACAATCTCTCCTTTGGCATGGCCGGGCGGGTGCGGGGAAACTGGGAGTTCCTTGCCCCCGCCCGGCGCGCCCGTCGTCGTCGACTAACGCAAAAAAGCCCAACCACTGGGGCATTCCCCCCGGCGCTGGGCCACCTTTTGCACGCTGCGCGCAACGAACGTTGCGCAGGCCGGCATGACGCCGGCGCTCGATCTAAGACCGGCGGCTACATCACACCGGCCGGCCTGCCGCTAATTACGATAGCGGTAGGTAATGCGACCACGGGTCAGGTCATACGGGCTCATCTCGACCTTGACCTTGTCGCCCAACAACACGCGGATGTAGTACTTCCGCATTTTTCCGGAAAGATAGGCCAACACCGTATGGCCGTTTTCCAGTTCCACACGGAACATGGCATTGGGCAGGGTGTCAACAATCTTGCCTTCCAGGGTAATCGCTTCTTCGGACATGGATCTCCGTTCTTGTTGACCCAGCAGCCCCACGGCATTGGCGTAAGGAAAAACCGGCGAAGGCGTCCACAGACGGCCCTTCGCCGGCGCTTTGCACCACCCTTACGGCGTCCGCCGGACTACAACGCGCTGGGATTTGCGAATGGCTTTTTGTCGCTTGATGCGTTTGACTTCACTCCGTGAAGTAAACCATCGCTTCTGCCGGACAATCGGCAAAATGCGTGCTTCGGCCACGGCCTTGCGGAAACGCTTCAGGATGCTCTCCTGGGTTTCACCGGGTCGCAGTTCTACGCTCATTCAACTCACCCCCTTTCCTCGTCGAAAATCAGGCAATCCGCAGATTGCCACGCATCGCGTAGTACGCCGCGAGACGGGCGCGGAATTTCGGCAAACACAACAAATCCCGCATACTTCATGCTCATCTCTAAGCTAATGAAGTATACCGGATTTGTCGACACACGCCAAACAAGGCGTCCGGTGTATGCAAAAGCAATTGCGACGGTCGCCTACGCGTCGTCAGCTTCTTCGTCAGTGTCGTCGTCAGCTTCTTCGGCGATGCCGGCGGCGGCTTCATCCTCCGCGTCGTCCGCGTCTGCCTCTGTGTCCATGCCCGCGTCATAGCTGGTGTCAAAGCGGGCGGCCGCATCCACCGCTTCGTCGTCGTCCCGGGCAAGATCGCCCTGGTCGGCCTGGCGCAAGCTTAGACCCACCCGCTGGCGCTTGCGGTCTACCCGCAGCACCTTGACCATCACGTGGTCGCCCACGCGCACCGTCTTGAGCGGCTCGGCCACGGTAATGTCGGCCAGTTCGCTGATGTGGATCAGCCCTTCGATGCCCGGCTCCAACTCGGCGAATGCGCCAAAGTCCACCACCCGCGTGATCGTCGCCGGGACGCTCATCCCCGCCACGTAGCGTTCTTCCACCGAGTCCCACGGGTTGTCCAAGAGCCGTTTGCGGCTAAGCCCGATGCGCTGGTTGTCCGGGTCAATGCGGATCACCTGCACGTCGATGACCTGGCCGACCTCCAGCGCCTCGCGCGGGTGGCTGACGTTGGACCAGCCGATCTCGCTCACATGGAGCAGACCGTCCGCCCCGCCGATGTCCACAAACGCGCCAAAGGGGCGCAGACTGCGCACCTCGCCCGTGAGGATGTCGCCCACGCTGAGCGTGCGGAACAGTTCCTCGCGGCGCGCGGCCTGGAACTCGCGCTCGGCCAGCGATTCGGACATGACCAAGCGGCGACGGCGCTTCTCCACCTCGATGACCTTGAGCCGCATCTTCTGGCCGATGCGGCCTTCCAACTCGGCTCGGCGCTGGTCTTCCGAGAGGTTGCGCGGCATATCCAAGATATGCGAAGCAGGCACAAAGCCGCGCAAGTGGTTGAACTCCACGGTCAAGCCGCCCTTGTTATAGCCGACCACCCGGTGCGTGGTGATCTCGCCGCTGTCCATCAAGGCCTGGGCATGTTCCCAGTCGCGCATTTGCAGCGCGTCGGACATGCTCAACACGAAGATTCCGTCGTCATCGGGCTGGCGCGCGATGACCACGTCCACCACCTGCCCCTCGTGCAAGTTCTTGACAAACTCCGGGTCCAAGCGCGCCAAGTCCGACTGCGGAACGACGCCATCGCGTTTGCTGCCGACGTTGACCAAGAGTTCGCTGGGCCGGATCTCCACGATCACGCCCTCACGCAGATCGCCGCGCCCGGGCAAATCGAGTTCCAGGTCTTGTTCGAGATACTGCTCGAACAATTCCATGTCGGAGCTCTGCCCACTTGTCGGCGCGCCCGCCTCGTTATCCGATTCTGCGCCCGCCTGTGCGTTTAACAATTCGCCGTCTGACATCGTCGCGTCGCTCCACAAAATGGCCTTAATTGAATAGGCATCAACCCTGGCTAGGCCGCCGAAGCACAGCGGCTGATTCTGCGCCCACTACCACCTTAGTCATTATAGCAAGCCACCAGAGGTGAGTCAAGGAAAGATTTTTTGCACCCTTGCGGCTGCGCCATAACCACTGAAACCACGCCACGCGGGGTTTATAGCCGCAGCAACTGGCGCACGTGCTGCCAGACGGCCTTGACGTGCGCCAGGCGGTCCGGCGGCACGTGCGCTTGGGCATAGCGCACCTGGACAAAGGCGTCGGTCAGCTCGGTGATGGCCGTGCGGTCGGCTTCCTCCACGTGCAGTTGTTCCGCCAGGCGCGGGGCATAGTGGAAGGGCGTCTCACCCGCGCGGCGCGGCAGCCCGGCGTCTTCGGCCCGGAGCAAGATGGACAGATAGTAATAGCGCACCTGGCGGGGGGGGTCCAGCCCGCGCAGCCGCAGCCTGGCGGGCAGCCGGCGCCCGCCGCCGCCCGACCCGTCACCCGCCAAATCGCCATTGGCGGCCACGCGGCTGGCCTGCCAGGCGAGATAGGCCCCGAAGAGCGTCGCCCAGCGCGCCCGCAGCATGGTCCACAGCCGCCGCGCCCAAGTGAAGTCTATGCCCTTGCCGCTAAAGTAGATGTACGCGGCATAGCCCAACAGCGCCGCGGTAAAGAGCCAAAAAACGGCTCCACCGGCCCAGGGCGGAAAATCTACGCCGCCGGCCGGCGCGGCATCGGGCGTCAGCGTGGGCAGCGCGGGCGGCTCCGACGGCAGCGGCTCTTCGGGCTGCTCCCCCGACA
>CAYJQA010000204.1:0-4835 GCA_964372065.1 uncultured Litorilinea sp. | reverse complement strand
CAGCAGGGTCAGAAAGAAGCGAAACAGGCCAAACAGCACCGAGTAGATGCCCGTGATGATCGCGGCCAGAATCTGGGCCAGATAGAACGTGCCGCCCAGCGGCAAAAAGGCGGCGATCACCGCCACCGCGACCAGCAGCGCCGTGGCATAGAGCGGCCAGTTTTGCAGAATGCTCGCGGCGCTGGGCACGCGCTGCAGCGTCCACCGCGCCCGCAGCAGCGCCAACTGCCCCTGGCTGATCAGCACCAGCCCGGCCAGGAAATAGACGATGATCGCGGCGATGACCGTCGTGTCGATGTTCTGGCGCATGACGCCGAAGAAGCCGCCCTGGGGCAAAGCAAAGCGCGACCCCGCCGCCAGGATCACCAGGAAGATGCCGCCCATCACCCAGCGCCCCACAAAGCGCCGTAAGATCGCGCCCCGGTCGGTGTAGACCGGCCGCGCGCTGTCCTGATAGCGGTTGGCAAAGCCGCGCACCACATAGAGGTCGTCGGGCTGGAGCGCCAACGCCAACTGGTCTTCGGTCATGGCGCTGGACATGATCCACGCCAGGATCACCACAAAGCCGCCCACCAGCGCATAGCCGTCGATCAGGACGGCGACCGGATGCACAAAGAACTCTTCCAGAGTGGGCCAGGTGCCGGTCGCGCCCCACGTCGCCAGCCGCGTCGCCAGCACGATCAGCGCAAACTCGGCGGCGCGATAGCCCGTGCTGCGCGTGGCGCGCTGCCCCGGCTGCGCCAGCCAGGTCGTCGTGATGCTCCCGCTGACTGACGCCACACAGCCCATCAATACCAACACTTCGGTATAGACCGCGGGCAGATCGGGGACCAACCGGCGGATAAAGGCCAGCAGCGCCAGCACCAGACAGGCCGACATGACCGCGATCAAGATCGGGCGCAGCACGGACCCCATCCACGGCAGGTCGTTCAACTCCGCCATACTCGGCGGCGCGGGGGTGGTCGGTTCCTCCACCGGCGGGCTAGTGGTCTCAGTCAACCCATACTCCTTTATCGCACATTCGTCCGGCGCGGCCCCGGCAATTTGATGAACGTTATGCCGGTACGTGACTACTCCGTAGGTGCGGTTTCCATACTGCACAGACTGCGCCGGAGTACACGCTACAGCAGCGGGCGCAGGCTGACGGCCCAGGCGCGAATCGCGTCCCAGTCGCGCTGGTCGCCCTGCTTCCAGATGCCCAGCATAACCACCACGCGCATCAACAGCGTGTTGAGGGTCAGCGGCACTTTGCTAAAGTCCAGCGTCCCGGCAATGAGCCCCTCGCTCACCGGCGTCACCAGGTCGCGCACCGGCTGTAGCCACCCCGCCACGCCCGGCCGGTACTGGTCGGCCTGCGCCATGCTCAACGTGATGCACACCAAGAACGCGGCAAAGGGCTTCTGCGCCAGCACGGCCCGATGCTGCCGCATAAACTGCATGGCTTCCGGCAGCCACTTCTGCCCGCGGATGGCGCTGCCCGCCACCACTGCCCGGTACGGCGTCAAGTCCGTCACCTCTTGCATGGGGCGCACCTCTACCTGCGCGCCGCCCTCGGCCAGCGTCTTGCCAATCGCCGCGGCCACCCCGGCGGTGGACCCGGCCCGGCTGGCATAGGTCACCAGGATCGTGTTCGACATCGTGGATTCTCCCGCAGTCGCGCCACCCGTCCCAGACAGGGAGCGCCGCCGCCAACCCTCATGCCACGTGACGCAAATCCTTCTCCCAGATCGTGTGATACAGGCGCACGCCCAGCTTACTGCCCCGGGCGCGCAGCCGGTCAAAGTCGGGCTGGCCGGCACAGACCAGTCCCACCACATTCGACCCGCGGCGATACGCCTCGTGCAGCGCCCACAGCGCGGCATCGTCGATCTGCGGCGCGATCACCACCAGCGTCGTGCCCCACTCCAGCCCGGCGATCTGGCGCGGCAGCCAATGGGCCAGGTCCATGTCAAAGGAGTGCATCTGCACCCGCGCCAGCGCGCTCAGCACCGTCATCAACTGCCCCTGCCCCTGGCGCGTCGGCACGGCCTGTGTCAGCTTCCCCGTGAGCGAATCCAACCCGTTGGTGATCAGACCCACCGGCTGGCGTTTGCCCACCACATAGCTCGCCACCGACGCCGCCGCCACAATGGCCCATTCGCTGCTGCTGATGGCGCCCGCCAGCGGATACGCCTCCCGGTTGAGGTCCAGCACAATCGCCACGTTGAGCGAGATCGCGGGCTGAAACTTCTTGACCAGCAGCGCGTCTTCGTGTGCGCTCGCTTTCCAGTGGATGCGCCGCAGCGTGTCGCCGCTCATGTACGGGCGCACCCCGGTCATGCGGTTGGGGTCCTCAAAGAGCCGCTGCCGCGCCGCCAGCGTGCCAAAGGGCGACCGGCTGGGCAGTCCCAACTGCTCCAGCGGCAGCACTTCGGGATAGACGGTCACATACGTGGGCGCGTCCTCCTGCCAAGACGCCTCGGCAAAGCCAAAGAGATCGCCCGTGGTCAACGTCAGCGGGCCGACCGGGTAGTAGCCGCGGCGCTTGCAATGCAGCGCATAGGCATGATCCACCCGCGCCTTGCCGCCCACGCTAAGCGCGGTGCGATAGGTGTCGGTCTCCTTCAGGTCCACCGGGACGCGCTCATCCACGATCAGCCAGGGCAGCGGCAGCCAACTGCGGTTGACCAGCCGCACCCGCACCGCCAGCTTCTCGCCCACAAAGGCATGGGGCAACATGTCGCGGTGTACAGCCAGCTTGCGAAAGCCGCGGCGGATCCACCAATGGCTAAAGACCCACACCCCGCCCACGATATAGACCAGATAATAGACCCAGTCCAGCCGCAGATAGGACGCGATCAAAAAGAGAATCAGAACCGACCAGAAGAGATTGTGCATGCAAGTCCATCATCCGGTGGGGAAAGGGAGCGGAGAGGGAGAGTCTCACGCAAAGACGCTAAGGCGCAAAGAAGAAGGAGCAGCAAAGGCAGAATCTGTCATGCTGTTCGGCACGGGCGGTCTGCCGCCGCCGCAGCGAAGCATCCCGGTCCGTGGGCGAAGGGGATTCCTCGGCCCAAGCGCCTCGGAATGACAACGTTGATCCTTCTACTTTGCGTTCTTGGCGTTCTTTGCGTGAGATACTCCTCTCTCACACCTCGCCCAAGTCCAGCGGCGTCTGCTCCAGGATGTCGGCGATGATGCGCTCCGCCGTGCGCCCCCGCAAGCTGCTCTCCGGGCTGACAATGCAGCGATGCGGCAGCGCCAGCGGCGCGAGGGTCTGAATGTCGTCGGGCAGCACATAGTCGCGACCGACGATCGCGGCGCGGGCTTGGCTCCCCTTGTAGAGCGCCAACCCGCCGCGCGGGCTGGCCCCCACGATCAGGTCGGGATGTTTGCGCGTCGCCTGGATCAGCTTGACGATATAGTCGCGCAGGCTGTCGTCCACCCGTACCGTCCACACTTCTTCCGCCAACTGCGGGATGCCCGCCGCATCCGCCACAGGCTGGAGCGTCTCGATCGGATGCCGCCGTCCCAGGTTGACCAGCATCCGGCCTTCCTCCTCGGCGGAGAGATAGCCCAGACTGGTGCGAAACAGAAAACGGTCTAGCTGCGCTTCGGGCAGGGGAAAGGTTCCCTCTTACTCGATGGGGTTCTGCGTTGCCAGCACCAGGAAAGGCCGCGGCAAGATGCGCGTCTGCCCGTCCACCGTCACTTGGCGCTCGCCCATGCACTCCAGCAGTGCGGCCTGAGCGCGGGGCGTGGCGCGGTTGATCTCGTCGGCCAAGAGAATGTTGGTAAAAGCCGGGCCGGGGATAAACTGGAACTGGCGCGTCTCCTGGTTAAAGATGCTCACGCCGGTAATGTCGCTGGGCAGCAGGTCGGGCGTACATTGCAAGCGCCGGAAGTCGGCGTTGAGACTCAGCGCCAGCGCCCGCGCCAGCGTGGTCTTGCCCACACCGGGCACGTCCTCCAGCAACACATGCCCTTCACACAACAGCGCAACGATCAGTGTGTCGATCACCTCGCGCTTGCCGACGATGACCTCGCCCACGTTCTGCCGAATCTTTGCGGCAAACTCCTGAATCGCCTCGAGCGCCAAAATAGCCTCCGTCTACCGATGCCGGCGTTGACCGATCAATCGAATGATTGGTCGTCATTCTAACCGATCCCGGAGCATCCCGCCATCCACACCGGAGAGAGAACCGGGGAGGGAGAAGTCTCACGCAAAGCCGCAAAGAACGCAAAGAAAAGCCGGAAATGAGGAATTGTAGCGGCGGTTTCGCGCCCAGTGGCGGGAACCCTCTGGGTGCGCCCCTCGGCGCGCCGGGGTTATCCGAACCCCAGATGTGCGCTATGAAAAGCGCGCCTACGACTACTAGAATCCGCGCCGGCAACCCTGTCATTCCGAGCCGTCTGCGGCGAGGAATCCCTCTGGTCCACTATACGGCGGAGGGATTCCTCGGCCTGCGGCCTCGCAATGACAGCGCCTTTTTCCTCTGCCCTTTGCGTTCTTGGCGTCTTTGCGTGAATCCTCTCCCCTCTCCTCTACGCCCCGAATGACCGGACGGCGGTGGGCAAGTGACCGGCGCGCCGCGCGCCGCTGACGTATGATATACTCGTCATCGAACCCTTTGCCCGGCCCCGCCGCGCACGCGGGACGGGCCCTAGTGAGGCAACCTATGCGTATACTGCTCTATACCGGCACGGGAGGCGTGGGCAAGACGAGCGCCAGCGCCGCCACCGCGCTCCGCTGCGCCGCCCTGGGTTATCGCACCGCGGTCGTCAGCACCGACCCCGAGCAAAGCCTGGGCGACAGCTTCGACCGGCCCATCGGCAACGAGCTGACCGAACTCGCC
>CAYJQA010000203.1:2118-9008 GCA_964372065.1 uncultured Litorilinea sp. | reverse complement strand
GGCGCATGGTGCGCGGGCAGGCGACCGGGTTAGGTGAGCGGCTGACCGACATCCTGCGCGCCATCGCCCGCGAGAACCCGGCCCTGGCGGGCGTGGTGGACCGCCGCGACTTCAACGCCACCGAGGGCAACCAGCGCGTGCTGGACGACGGCACGCTGGCCCGGCTGATTGGCATCCTCAGCGAGCAGCGGCTGGGGCTGGCGGATGTGCAGCCCGACATCCTGGGCCGCGCCTACGAGTACCTCATCCGCAAGTTCGCCGAACGCGGCAGCAGCGCGGGCGAGTTCTTCACCCCCACCGATGTGGGCTATCTGCTGGCCCACCTGCTGGACCCGGAGCCGGGCGACGAGGTCTATGACCCCACCGCCGGGTCGGGCGGGCTGCTCATCAAGACGCAACTGCGCCACCGGGCTAAGCTGGCCGCGGCGCTGGGCAAGCCGCCGGCGGCGTTGACGCCCGACGACGACCCGCAGCCGTTGGCGCTCTTCGGCCAGGAACTCCAGGCCGACAACGTGGCCGCGGCCAAGATGAACGCCTTTATCCACGACATGCACGCCGACATCCGCCAGGGCAATACCCTACGCGGCCCGCAGTTCTTGGCTGGGGACGGCAGCCTGCGCCGTTTTAGCAAGATTGCCGCCAACCCCATGTGGAACCAGGACATGGCCCCGGAGGTGTATGAGAACGACGCCTATGGCCGTTTTGGCTGGGGCGCGCCGCCTGCGGGTACTGCCGATTGGGGCTGGATTCAGCACATGGTCGCCAGCCTCGCGCCGGGCGGGCGCATGGCCGTGGTGCTGGACACGGGCGCGGCCAGCCGGGGCAGCGGCAACAAGGGCCGCAACGCCGAGCGCGACATCCGCAAGCGCATGGTGGACGCCGACGCCGTGGACGCGGTGATTCTGCTGCCCGACAACCTCTTCTTCAACACGTCGGCCCCCGGCATCATCCTGGTGGCGCAGAAGGTGGACGCCGCCCATCCCCGCGCCCACGCCGGGGAGATACTGCTCATCAACGCGGGCAAGCTCTTTGTCAAGGGGCGGCCCAAAAACGAGATGAGCGCGGCGCAGGTGGCGCAGGTGGGCGACCTGTACCTGCACTGGCAGACGCAGCCGGACGTGGCCGCGGTGGTGAAGCAGGCCGAGGTGGCGCGCAACGACTACAACCTCAGCCCCAGCCGCTATGTGGCGAGCAACGACGTGGAAGCCCCGCTGCCGCTGGAGGACGCACTGGTGCTGCTCCAGGAAGCCGAGGCGGCGCGGTCAGTGGCGGACGAACAGCTAGACGCTGCGCTGGAGGCTCTTGGGTTTTCTGGATGGCGCACGAAGGGGTATGAATAGGATGCCGTTAATGGGTAATGACAACGGATTCCAAGAGACCCTTATCGGGCCATTGCCAGATATGTGGGATGCGGTCGAACTTGGCGAGCTAGGCACGCGCTTTCACGGTGGCGGCACTCCTTCGACCAAGCAGCCGGAGTATTGGAACGGAGATATTGCCTGGACTACGAGTTCCTATATTGGGGATGAACTGTACTTGGAGCAATGTGCTGGCTATATAACTCCGCTTGGCCTTAAGCATAGCTCAAGCCAGCTTGTTCCACGAGGCAATCTCCTCATTGGGACGCGCGTCGGTGTAGGCAAGGTAGCAATCAATCAGTTCGACACAGCAATCTCCCAAGACTTAACGGGGATGCATGTTAACCGAGACAAAGTTGATGCCGCGTTCCTAGCATATGCTCTTCGCACGGACTTCTGTCAGGAACGTTTCGTGTCAGCTACACGCGGCACAACCATCAAGGGTGTCCCGCGTGCAGACCTGGTAAAGATTCCCATTCCCCTGCCGCCACTCGCGGAGCAGCGCCGCATCGCCGCGGTGCTGAACGCTATCCAGGACGCCATCGCCAGCCAGGAGGATGTCATCGCCGCGGCGCGCGCCTTCAAGCGCAGCCTCATGCACCGGCTCTTCACCTACGGCCCCGGTCCCGTCCCCGCCGTCACGAAGGAGACCGAGATTGGCGAGATACCCGCGCATTGGGAGGTCAAACAACTGGGCTGTCTGGCTGATGTTAAAGGTGGCAAACGACTCCCCAAAGGCGTGCCATACGCACAGCAAGTCACCAACCACCCATACATTCGGGTCACAGATTTCGCTGAACAGACCGTAGACCATTCGAATCTCCAGTACATCGACCAAGAAACCCATCAGCACGTTTCACGCTACATCATCACATCCGACGATGTCTATATATCAATCGCAGGGACAATAGGATTGGTCGGTACGATACCCCCGGACCTAGAAGGCGCAAACCTAACCGAGAACGCCGCGCGTATTGTGATTGTGGACAAGATTACACTGGATAAGCGATACCTTGCCCAATGGCTTGCTGGCGGGCCGGGCCAAGCTCAGATTCAACAAAGGGCAACCAAAACTTCGCAACCGAAACTAGCGCTGATGCGCATCAAGGAGATACCTTTGGCTGTGCCGTCTGTATCTGAGCAGACTACGATTGCACAGATGCTAGACTCAGTCAGCGCGAAAATCGCCGTGGAAGAAGACCGCAAGATGGCCGTGGAAGCGCTCTTCAAGTCCATGCTGCACGAACTCATGACCGGCCAGATTCGCCTGTTGAGCAACGAGGGACTGCCCTTGCCACCTTGGCGCTCGGAGGGAGAAGATGGGTCGGCTGTTCGATGATTATTCGCATTAGGCCAGAAGACTAAATGTGGAAGGAACGATAGGTCATGACGCTGCCACCATTCATCGGGGCTCTGGAGGAATTCGAGAGACAATTGTCGCAGTTCCCAGTAAGGACATATGGGCCAGGTCAACATCTGTTCTTCGAAGACCTGGCTACAATGCTGTGGGCACTTGTATCTCATCACTACCTCGTAAGCAATTTCGACAATGTCAACCTTGTAGGAGGTCGTCCGGAACCGCACTGGAGGAACTTAGCCGCCCATATCTCGAACATGACATATCGAGTCGAGTTGGAGGCAGACTGCACCGGAAATGCGGTGACGTTCCTCACTCAAGAAGTCATTGTGTCAATAGCCCTCGGCCATTGGCCACAGTATATCCGAATATGGGATGTCCCACGAGGCACAGTAGGCAATGGGATTGCGATTCGGTCTAGCGTATTTCCGCCGCTACTTCGCCGACTGGTCGGAGCGTCATTTGTCAGTTTCTTTGAAGTGGCGAAGGGGATTGCGAACAGCAAATACGGCCCTAACCCCTACGCGTGGCCCGATGCTCTCAACTTCGCACGCATCATCCGAAACAGCGTAGCACACGGCTTTGAACTGCATTTCGATAATTTGAACGCAATGCCGGTGACGTGGAAGAAATGGACGTATGGGCCGAACGATAACGGGACGCCAAGCCTGCTGGCACCTGGAGCGCTGAACATTGGCGACATTATCATTTTGATGGAAGAAATGCAGGACAAGCTATAGCGGTCGCGTGCCGCAATGCCCTGTTACACTCCCCGGCAGGTTAAATCGAGCAACAGTAGACATACATATGACCCGCATCACCGAAAAGCGCGACGTCCAGGACCAACTCATCAACTTCCTGCGCGGGATTGGCTGGACGTTCATCGAACGCTACGAGCTGCCGGCGTGGCGCGGCGGAGACGAGACCGAGCCGTTTCTGACGGACGTGCTGCGCGGCCAACTCGCCAAGCTCAACGGCTGGGCGAGCGATGACCCGCGGCTGGCGGACTATGAGCGGCGGCTGCGGCTGGTCCCCGCTTCGCTGGAGGGCAACGAGCAGGTCCTGACCGCGCTGCGTAACGGCTGGACGGCCTACGACCGCGAGCAGCAGCGCGAGTTCAACGTCACGTTGGTCAACTACGACGACCCCGCGGCCAACACCTACCACTTTAGCGAGGAAGTCTGGTTCCAGGACCGCGACCGGCGTCGCCTGGACAACGTGCTCTATGTCAACGGCGTGCCCGTGGTGTTGGTGGAGAACAAATCGCCCAAGCTGGAAGACCCCGGCCTGGCCGGCTTCCGCGATGTACAGGAGACCTACACCCGGACCATCCCGGAGTTCATCAAGTACCCCATTCCCTTCGCCGTCTGCGCCACCCGGCTGGAATACGGCGCGACCTGGAACCCCAGCCCCAACGCCTTCTACAAGTGGAAGGTCAACGGTCGCGATTACGGGCTGGAGGACCTCGCCAAGTCCTTCTTCGCCCGCGACCAGGTCTTGGCTGTGCTCCAGGACTACGCCCTCTTCTACCGCATGGACGACAGCCTGCAAAAGTACGTGCTGCGCCCGCATCAGATGCGCTGCGTGGAGAAGGTCGTCGCGCGCGTCGTCGCCGGGCAGGCCGCGGCGGACCCGGCGGATACCGGGCTGGAGTCGCACACGCAGGGGTCGGGCAAGACGCTCACCATGATTGTGACCGCGGCCAAGCTGCTGCGCCAGCCCGCACTGGCGCACCCGACGGTCGTCATGGTGGTGGACCGCGTCGAGTTGGAAGCGCAAATGGCGCAGAACCTGGAGGCGTATGGGCTGGATGCGGTGCGCGCCGAGAGCCGCCAGCATCTGCGCTGGCTGCTGGAACAGGACACGCGCGGGGTCATCGTCACCACCATCCACAAGTTTGACGGCATTGCCAAAGACGTCATCATGCGGCGCAACGTGGCGCTGCTGGTGGACGAGGCGCATCGTTCCCAGGAAGGCGAGTTGGGCATCTTCATGCGCGCGGCGCTGCCCTATGCGTTCCGCTTCGGCTTCACGGGCACGCCCATCGACCGGGGCAAGGTGGGCCGCGGCACCTATGAACTCTTCGGCCATCCCAAGGACCCGCGCGGCGTCCACGACGAATACACCATCAACGAGAGCATCGCCGACGGCACGACGCTGCCCCTCTACTACACGCTCGCACCCAGCAACATCTGGGTGGACAAGCTCAAGCTGGAGACCCAGTTCGCGGCGCTGCTGGACGAGTTCTGGGACCTGGTGGATGAAGAAGGCGCAGGCACGCAGGAAGCCTTGAGCCGGCTGCTCCAGCGCGCCGACAAGCTCATGGCCGTGCTCAAGTCGCCGCTGCGCGTCGCGGCCATCGCCGAACATATCGCCCAGCATTTCCAGGAGAACGTGCTGCCGCGCGGCTTCAAGGGGCTGGTGGTCACGCCCGACCGCGAGGCGTGCGCGCTCTACAAGCAGGCGCTCGACCGCTATCTGCCGCCGGAGTGGAGCGTCGTGGTCTATTCCCAGGACGCCAAGCGCGACAGCGCGTTGATGCAGTCGTTCTATCTGGAGGACGAGGAAGAGAAGCGCGTCCGCAAAGCCTTCCGCGACCCGGCGAAGGACCCCAAGCTGCTCATCGTGACGCAGAAGCTGCTCACCGGCTTTGATGCGCCCGTGGCCTACGTCATGTACCTGGACAAGCCGCTCAAGGACCATACGCTGCTCCAGGCCATCGCCCGCGTCAACCGGCCCTATCCCAACAAGGGCAGCGGCTTGGTGGTGGACTACATCGGCGTCTTCAAGGACTTGCAGCGCGCGCTCAACTTTGACCAGGCCGGGCTGGACCGCGGGCTGATTGACCTGGCGCAACTGCGCGTCCACTTCGCCGACCTGCTGGCGCAAGTGCTGGCCCTGCTCGCGCCGGTGGACCCGCGCGGCCCCGACCGGCGCCCCGAACGGCTCATCGCCGTCTTCTACGACGAGACCCCGCGGGCCGCGTTCCTGGCGCTGTGCAAGGACTTGCAGATGGCCTACGAGGTACTCTCGCCCGACCCCTTCCTCTACGACTATCTGGATGACTACCGGCTCATCATCGACATCTACCAGACGGTGCACAGCTACTTCAACCCGGAGAGTGAGCAGGCGCGGCTGGAGCGCGACCTGTTGCGGAAAACCGAGAGGCTCATCAGCGAGAACGTGGGCGTCTATCCGGTGGCCGCGCCTATGCCACTGTATCCCATCAACCGCAACCTCGCCGACGTCGTGGCCCAGGACAAGATTGAGGACCGGGTCAAGGTCATCAACCTACAGCGCAGCATCACGGCGTACATCGAGAAGAACATCGCACAGGCCCCGTATCTTGCCACCTTGAGCGAAGAGGTTGCCGAGGTGGTGGAACGGCTGCGTCAGCAGCAGATTAGCGTGCAGACCGCGTTGGCGGAGCTACAGGCGAAGGCAGACCAGGCCGTGGCGACGGGTGAGGAACGGGCCGGCAGCCGCCTGGACGACCTGGCTTTCGCCCTACGCACGGGGCTGCGGGCGTCGCCGGCGCTAAGTGCGCTCCCGCCCGCCGACCTGGACACGCTGGCCGAAGACATCGCCGCCTACTTGCAGACGAACCACGGCTGGCCGCACAACGACCGCCTTGAGCAACAAGTCCGGCTTGAGATGTACCGACGCTTACTTGTACGCATGTCGAGACCGGCCAATCCACAGCAAGCCAGGGCTGTTGTGGACGACCTGCTGCGGATGCACAGGATAACGTTGGCATGAACATCCGTTATCGGCATCAGAAACGCAAGAGCTTGGCCCTCCAAGTGACGCCGGATGGGGTGACGGTGCTGCTGCCCAAAGAACTCGACGCCGACGGCGCGGAAGTCCAGGCGTTTGTCGCGCGGGCGCTCGCAAGTCTGCCCCAGACCGCGCCGCCGGCCACCTCCCTAGACGTTGCGGCGCTTCAGGAGCTGGTCACGGTGTGGAGTGAGCGGCTGGGCGTGCGTGCAACGCGGCTGCAAGTCCGCGCCATGCGCAACAAATGGGGCAGCATCTCCACGGCGGGCACGCTGACCCTGGCCGACGACATCCTGGCGCTGCCCTACGACCTGGCCGAGTACGTCGTCGTCCATGAGTTGCTGCATCTCAAGTTTCCCGACCACCGCCAAGGCTGGCAGGTCAGCATGGGGCTATCC
>CAYJQA010000203.1:1791-2108 GCA_964372065.1 uncultured Litorilinea sp. | reverse complement strand
CCCGCGCGGGCCGGGCCGCCGGGGGCCGCCCGTGGGGGCGCGGCGCCCCCCCCCCCCCCGGCTCGCGGGGTATGTCGGCGAATGAGACGGAAGGTGAGCGACAAAGTCGTGTGATGCGGCTACGTTGTACCCGAGAGTCGTTCTGCTGCATCTGGACCGAGAATCAAGAAAGGACTCCCCCGCCATGAACCCCAGACCCCCGACTACACAACAACCTGCTCCTCCCTCCGCTCAACAACTGTTGGTTCAGATAGACGAGCACCGGCAAGACTTGACCCCGATAGTCGAAGACATGGCAGCACAACAGAAAGCAATAA
>CAYJQA010000203.1:0-1781 GCA_964372065.1 uncultured Litorilinea sp. | reverse complement strand
ACCATCTGCCCAATTGCTGTTAGCGCAAATAGACCAACGCCTGGAAAACTTGACTGCGCTTCTTGAAGACATGGCGCAACGGCAGAAAGACATGGCAAAACAACAAGAAGAAGTACAACGCGTCGATGTGGTTGACGCCGACATGACGATTGCTTCGATGGTCGGGTTCATGGTGAAATGGGCAATCGCGTCCATTCCTGCAGCCATCATTCTTGTCATCCTGGGCACGATAGTGTTTGGCGTCTTGAGGGGATTAGTGTCGTAGCTCCCGACGATGTGAACCTGTAAGGAGCGCGCACAGAACAGGAGAGCGGCTCCGTCGCGTGACGTTGCCGCTCTCCCGACTACGCTATGCCGTTGTCCGTCTCTGGCTCACCCATCCCATCTCTCTTGCCCTGGGGCAAGAGCCGGGATGAATTGCTGACCCAGAATTACTGGCCCTTCGCAGCCTTCCATTCCGTGTACTGCTTCTCAACTTCAGCCTTGACGGTATCGAACCCCGCCGCCTTCAAGTCCTCAATAAACTTGGGCAGTTCAGTCGCGGGGTCAACATAACCGGTCAACAGTGCCCGGGTCGTGCCGGTCGCAACTGCCGTGATCGCGGTTAGCTCGGCGGCCACGGGATCGGTGCGGAAGCGGAAACCCAGGGACGGGTGGTTGATTGAATCATTGGAGTACTCGATCAACATCCGGTTCTTGTCAGGGTCTTCCTTGTTGGAAACTGCCTGGAGCAAGGTGTTGCCGAGCGTCCACGCGCCGCCGTGTGCGCCGTACCAGGCGCTGTTCAGGATGTTGACCCGTCCGTCAGCCTCAAATTCCCAGTGGGTGCCTTCGACGCCGAACAGCATCATGTTGAGCAGCGTGGAGTCGGAGTGCATGAGGTTGATGAACTGCATCGCCTTGACAGGGGAGTCGGACGAAATGGGGATGGCGAGCATGGAGCCGCCGGAGTGGACGGTAATGTTGATCTTGGGCTGGGTGTAGATCTCCTTCAGTTGTAGGTCAGCATTGCCGGAGGCGTTGACCAACTCCTGCGCCTTGATATTGCTCCCCTTCAGCGGCTGCTCTTCGATGAAGAACTTGCCGGCGTTGCGGGTCTCAGCGGGAGTGAAGGTCGTGAGGCCGGCATCCGGATCAATCCAGCCCTTCTCATACCATTCGCGCATCACGGCGGTGTACTCTTTGGCCCAATCGGTTTCCATGATGCTGACGATGGTCTCATCGAAAACGCCGTTCTCATCCGGAGCAAACGCCATGGTGATCAGGTTGTCCTGAACACCCGGCGCGAAATCGGGCACCCAGGGCTGGAAAGCAATGCGGCCTTCCGTCAGGAACGGATACTCATCCGGGCGGGCCGCTTTGGCCTTTTCGAGCCAGGGTTCCAAATCCCGGAGGGTCGTGATCTTGGCGGCTTCTTCCTCGGTGAAACCGATTTCATCTGCCAATGCGACGTTGTAGATGAAGCCTTCGGGAACGGTCAGCTCTTTGTTGGTGGGAACCGCATAGTTGACGCCGTCCACCTGCGTACCGGTGACGAAGGCCGGGTTCAGGCCGGCGAGGATGTCCTGGCCGTACTCTTCGAGCAGATTGCCGTACTCGCCGGAGTCGTCGTTCAAGGGGAGGAACAGACCTTGGGTGGCAAGCCGCATGTAGTTCCGCCAGTCAGCCGTGAAGAAGACGTCAATCTTCTCGCCGGCCTGGAGGGCGGTCACCGCCTTGGTTTCCCAGTCACCCCAGCCGACGATGTGGAAGACGACGTTGACACCGATGAGCGGTTCCAC
>CAYJQA010000202.1:0-9024 GCA_964372065.1 uncultured Litorilinea sp. | reverse complement strand
GACTTAACCTGCTGCGACCCCTGCTCCAAGCAGCCGTTGCCGACCATGTGACATTGGCGGGTATGCGCCTCCACGTCCCCGGCCCTCTACCAATCAGGCTGGCCGTGGTGATGGGCAATCTGCGCATGCAGCGAATGCTGGACAGTCTGCTCCATCCTGGCGCGACAGTCGTCGATGTGGGCGCAAATATCGGCTACAACACCTGCTATGCCGCCCAGCGCGTCGGGCAGAGCGGGCGCGTCTATGCGCTTGAACCGGCCCAGGATAGCCTGGCTGTGCTCTATGCCAATCTGTTTGCCAATGGCCTGACCAACGTGTTCGTATTGCCCTATGCCGCGGGTAGCCGCTATGCGGTCAAGCAGTTCTTCCTGCGTGGTAAGGTCAGCGCGGTCAATAGCCTCTTCCAGGACAACTTCTATGCCGCGGTCACCGCTACCATCGAGGTTCTAGCTGTACCCCTAGACGACCTCATTCCGGTCACGCCCGACCTGGTGAAGATCGATGTGGAGGGGGCGGAGCTCGACGTTTTGCAGGGGATGGCGCGCATGTTAGACGCACCGACCTTGCGTCTCATTGTCGAGTGGCACCCGGCGTTACAGCAGGCAGCAGGCCATGCCCCCGATGCCCTCCCGCGCCATCTGTTGGCCCACGGCTTCACCCTTCGCGCCGTTACCCACACGCGCAGCGCACTGCTCCATGTCGCTGATTTGCCCACTCTGACGCGCCGACTCCTCGCAAAGCGTAGCCCGGTTGAGCTGCTGGCTGTCCGGTGAGTGCGTAGCAGGAGGTGTCGGATTACCTTCCCGGAAGTGTCGCGGCTTCCGGGAAGGTAACCAGGCGCGTCTACCAGGTACTCTCCGGCAGTGCGAGCGGCGCGCCGCAGGCGCACTGGGTGATGGGCGCATCCTGGCGGTGCATCTTCCCGCAGGTCGTGCAGCGCGCCGAATAGGTCACGCGCACCGGCTCCCACACGCTGTTGACGCCGCCCAGATAGTGGCCGTCGCCATAGAAGTGGCGCATAGACTCCTTGTGCGTGCCTCCGCGCAGCAACTGCTTGGGGTGTTCGGCGGATTCCCACGTGCTCAAGGTCAACATGCGCCGCCCCACGGTGATCCCCTGAAAGCTGATGAACCCCGGCATGGGCAGCATCTCGGCCGCGATCTGGCGGCTGTAGCCGACCACCATCTTTTCCTCAGCCGGCTCCGCCAGCACGACCGCGGTATACGAGAGCGCGCCCGGCGTAACCTGCTTGCCGCTGTGCACGGCGCTGCTGACGCCGAAGGTAAAGGGGCCGACCCGGTTAGGCTGGACGACGGTCTGGAGGCCCAACTGGCGTGGCAGCGTAGCGCTGTCAAAGTAGCCCGTCACCGCGTGCAGCCCGCCCTCCTCCACGACGATGAAGTCCGCGCCGGACAGCTCCACGCTCTTGCCCGTGGGCGGCAGCCCGAACATGGAGCCGGTATTGGTCCCGCGCATAATCCACTGGGCCGCGACCGTGCCGTCGCCGACGGGCGCGACGCTCACGATGTCGAATCTCAGGTCCGGGAAGGCGGCCCATAGCCCCGCGGCATAGTGGCCGATCGCGTCGCCGGTCAGGGGGCCGGGCGTGGTGGGGTCCTGGTATGTCCCACCGGGCGCGAAGGTCGCCACAATCGCGGGGGCGTCCTGCGCGTTCCAAGCATCAAAATAACGCTGCGCCTGCTGCAAATCCGACATGGTTCTCTCCTCAGTGAACAGAAACCAATCGATCACGCGCCGCAATGTGATGGCGGCGCGTGAGGACAATGCTAGGTTAGGAGCAATGGAGAGTGCGATGACGCGTGGTTGCGCCGAGATTCGATTGTCGAAAAAGGGGAAATCGTCAGATGCGTGCCAGCATAGCACGCCGGGCGGCGTGCTGCAAACGCCCTGCGCGGATCACGTGATCCACGCCTCGGCTTCGATCTCCACCAGCATGGCCGGGTCGATGAGCTTACGCACTTCGACCATGCTGGTGGCGGGGCGGATGTGGCCGAAGACTTCGCCGTGAGCGCGGCCCACCGCTTGCCAGTCGCGATCAATATCTACCACATACATGCGCGTCCGCACCACATGGCCCAACGACGCGCCGAGCTTGTCCAGCGCGTCCGCGATGTTGTGGAGGGCCTGCGCGGCTTGGGCATAGGCGTCGCCCGCGCCCACCAGTTCGCCGTCCGGCCCGGTTGCGGTCGTGCCGGAAACCCAAACCTGGTTGCCCACGCGCACCGCGCGCGCATAGCCCACCACCGGCTCCCAGGGCGTCCCACTGCTGTAATTGCTGCGCGTCGTGTTCATCGGTTATCTCGCCATCCCGCAATAGGCGGCGGCCGTATCGGCCAAGACACCCGCCAGGTCAGACACCGAACGCAGGTCTACCCACTCTTCCGCCGAGTGCAGCCCCGCGCCCACCGGCCCCAGCAGCACCGTGTTGATCCCGGCCTCGGCCAGCAGCGCGGCGTCGGTCCAGAAGGGCGCGCCCACGTGCGCCGGTAGATCGCCCAGCCGCCGCTGCATGGCTCGCTCCAGCGCGCGGACGATGGGCGCGCCCGCGTCCACGTCAAAGGTGGTACGGCTGAAGAGGGGGGTCACCGTGGCGCGGAAGGTCGGGTCGGCCGCGGCCAGGTCGTCCACGATGGCCTGCAACTCGGCGGTCGCCTGCTCGACGCTCTCGCCGGGGACGGTGCGGCGCTCCACCTGGAGCCGGCACGCGGCGGGATAGACGCTCAACTCGGTCCCGCCTTCGATCAGCGAAGCGTGCAGCGACGGCGGCCCGGCCAGCACATGGGGCGGCCGTTCGCGTAACTCCTGCTCCAGCCGGTCCAGCCGGGCCAGGAAGCGGCCCATGTGCATGATCGCGTCCACGCCGTCGCGGAAGCGGCTGCCGTGGGCGGCGCGGCCGGTCGTCTCGACCGCATACCAGATGAAGCCGCGATGCGCCCGGCAGAGCGCCAGGTCGGTCGGCTCGGTGACGATGGCCGCGTCCGCCGTGTAATGGCGCACCAGGTCTTCCATACCGATGCTGGCGTACTCCTCATCGGCGACCCCGGTCACCAACAGATCGCCCGCCAGGTCTATCTCGGCGTCGTTGAGCGCCTTGACCGCGGCCAACATGGCGGCCAGGCTCCCCTTCATGTCCTGGCTGCCGCGACCGTACAGCTTGCCGTCGCGGATGGCGGCGCTGAAGGGCGCGGCCATGCCCTGCACGCCCACCGTGTCCAGGTGCGCGTTCCAGAGTAGCGAGCGTCCCTGCCCGCGCCCGCGGCGGATGCCCACCACATTGGCGCGACCGGGCGCCAGCGTATGCGTGGTGACCTCCAGCCCCAACGTCGTCATGATCGCGGCCACGTGCGCGGCAATGGTTGCCTCCCCGGCTGCGCCTGGCGTCAGCGACGGGTTGGTGGAGTCGATCTGCACCAGTTCGACCAGCGTCTGGGTCAAGAACGTTTCGTCAATTGTGATCGCTTGTGCCACAAAACCTCCTCTAGCGCATCATTACGCTGGAGCTATTATCGCTATCCGGCCGCAGATCGGCAACCGGACGCCCCGCGCCGCCCGCTTGCCGCTCCGTCGCGGCGTTGGGAAAAGCCGCCGCCGCGGTGTACAGTAAGGGGCAGCACCGCCGCCGACCGGACATTCTGACTATCGAGAGACTCCATGACCGAACCGACCGCCGCCCATTTTGTGTCCGTTGCCCTGACCCCTGCCGCCCAGACCACGCCCGCCTACTGGTTCATCTTCCAGGCCGACAAACTGTTGGTGCGCTCGGACGGCGACACGGCGGAGTTGCCCTTTGCCATTGACCCCGCCGACCTGGGGCTGACCATTGCCCGCCGCCAATACCTGGGCTATCTGGAAGGCGACGACCAGCGCACCGACTGTTGCGCCGCCGAGCTGGACCCGCACGCGCCCGTGCCCCCCGGCTGGGTCGTGGACAATCTGCGCGCGCTCTATCCGCAACTGGGCGATGTGTGGTTTCATCTGGCGGGCCGCGCCGTCCAGATCGTGGACTGGGACCGCACGCATCAGTTTTGCGGGCGCTGCGCCACGCCTATGGAGCGCATCCCGCACGAGCGCGCCAAGCAATGCCCGGCGTGCGGGCTGACCAGCTACCCGCGCATTTCGCCCGCTATCATCATCGCCGTGGTCAAGCGGGGCGTCACGGGCAATCGGCTGCTGCTGGCGCGCAATCACCGCTTTCCACCGGGACGCTACAGCGTCATCGCCGGGTTTGTGGAGCCGGGCGAAACCCTGGAAGAGTGTGCGGGCCGCGAAGTACGTGAGGAAACCGGCGTCGTCATCACCAACATTCGCTACTTTGGCAGTCAGTCCTGGCCCTTCCCCAACTCGCTCATGTTGGGCTTTACCGCCGACTATGTGAAGGGCGAGATCTCGCTGGAGGAAGCCGAGATCGCCGACGCCAACTGGTTTGCCGCCGATGCGCTGCCCGGTCTGCCGCCCAAACCCAGCATCGCCCGCCGTCTCATCGATTGGTTTGTCGCCGCCAACAGCTAGGTTCTGTTGACGTTTGCGCTTCGTAGACAGGTGACTGTCACTTCAGAAAGTGACAGTCACCTCCTGATGCGAATGAAAATGTCAACACGCCCTAATCACCGTCTAGGCAGCCGCCCTATGTTTGACCCGGCCGTCGTCCCGCACAACACCAAGACCACCACCTGGCTGGAGGTCACGGCCCGCGCCGAACAGCGGCTGGGCGCGATCCGGGACTTGTTCGGCGTGGAGACTGCCGTAGTGACAGCCCCGACCGATGGCGTCGTGATTATGCTGCGCCGGATGCACCGCGTCAACCTGGGCGACGGTCTGGTGCAGGTGGCGCAGCGGTTGGCGTAGGGACGGTTGCATACCGCCCGTCCGCGTCTTACCAGATGTGCGGGACGAAACCGCACTTCAGGAACCGTAAGTTTCACTTTGGTAGCAGGATAGAAGACCGAGTGTGTCATGCTGTCCACGATTGAGCGGGTATTGTTTCTGCGGAGTGTGACGCTGTTTGCCCGCGTGCCCGATGAGGTGCTGGCGTGGGTGGCGCAGACGGCGCATGAAGTGGAGTTTGCGCCAGGCGAACGCTTCATCCGCGAAGGCGACCCCGGCGACTCCCTCTATATCGTAATCCACGGGGATGTGGAGATCGCGCTGGAAGGCAAAGGGCGCATCGCCACCCGCGGCCCCAAGAGCGTCTTGGGCGAGATGGCGATCCTGGTCAGCCGCCCGCGCACGGCCAGTTGCGTCGCGGCTACGCCGGTCTATGCGCTGCAGATCGCCCGCGACGACTTCTTGCACCTCCTCGCCGAGAACCCCGAACTGGCGCTGGGCATTATCGGCGAACTGGTGAACCGGCTGGACGACCTCAGCCGCCGCGTGGCCGAGCTAAGCGATCAACCGGGCCGCGTGGGGCCGTCCCCCGCCTGACGCGACCGGCTGCCCGTCGTCAGCACCCAACTTCCGGCCCCTGCAAACCCCACCGTCGCCACGGCCAACCCGACCATCAAAACTGCATTCCAGGTGCGCGCCGCGCGCTGCACCCGGCCTTCCAGCGCGGGCGCGATGGGGATATGGGCGCGGATATAGGCGGCGACGGCTTCTTCCAGATTGGCCCCGGCGTCATAGGGGTGAATGGCGTCGTCGGCAAAGACTTGATAGCCGTCGCCGCCGCGCCGCAGAAAGTCATTGGTCGCCACCTTATAGCGGGTAGCGGGCAGCAGCGGCGTATAGCTCCCATCGGGGAGCTGCAACTCGGCGGCGACAATCCGCGCGCCGGGCGGACGATCCGGGTTCCAGGTATAGCGCATGCCGCCGACCTGGGGAAAGCGCCCGGTCCCCTCGTTGTTGACGCTGAGCGCCCGGCTGACGCCGTTCTCCAGCGCGGCGATCACGTCCGCCCCCGTCAACTCGAAGGTGGCGATGTTGTTGCTGAAGGGCAGTACCTCCAGAATGTCGCCCAGCGTAATCTCCCCGGCCGGGATGCTGGTGCGTAAGCCGCCGCCGTTCTGGATGACGATCTGGACGCCTTCGCCCGCGGTCTGCCAGAGCATGGCATCGGCGACCAGGTTGCCCATGTTGCACTCATAGAAGCGGCACGCGCTGCGGTCGCCGTTGAGGTCCACGCTCGTAACGCCCACCACTTCGCCGCGCAGTTCCTCCAGCGGAACGGACATCTCTTGGACGCGCGCCCGGATCGCCGGGTCTTCGGGGATGGCGGCATCCAGCAAGATGGGGCCGCCCTGCCAAGTGGCAGCGACGCCCTGGTCGTCAAAGGTGACGTCCAGCTGTCCCAGGAAGACCCCGTAGGCATAGTCCTGGACCACGAGCACCGGCGCGCCGCCAGGCCCCTTGACCACTTTCGGATAGGGGCCGCTGGCGGTCGGGTCGTTGTTGGCGAGATAGGTGTTGGTGTGCCCGCCCACGATCACGTCCAGCCCGTCCACCGCCGCGGCCACGGCCAGGTCACGCGTGTAGCCGGAGTGGCTGACGCCGATGATTTTGTCGATGCCCTGCGCTTGCAGCGCGGCGACGGCTGCGCTCACTGCCTGCTCGATGTTGAGAAAGCGCACGTTGGGGCCGGGGCTGGAGAGAATCGCCGTGTCTTCCGTGGTAAAGCCGACCACGCCGATGCGCTCGCCGCCCGCTTCCAGCACTGTGTAGGGGTGGATCAGCCCGGTCAGGCTGGGTTCGGCGCTGACGTCGATATTAGCGGAGAGCAGCGGCAGCGGTAAGCCCTGGGCAAAGCGCGCGAGATTCGCCGGCCCGTCGTCGAACTCATGGTTGCCCACGGCCATGGCGTCATAGCCGAGCAGCCCCATAAACAACTGTGCCTCCGCGCCCTTGTACAGCGTGTAATAGAGCGTGCCCTGAAACTGGTCGCCGCCGTCCAGCAACAGCATGGGCCGGCCTTCCGCGCGTACCTGTGCGACGACCGTGGCGCGGCGGGCGACGCCGCCAAAGCAGCGGTTTTCGGCCGCGTCGGCGGGTGTGCAACGGCTGCCGGTGCGGTTGGTCTGTTCGATGCGACCGTGGGTGTCGTTGGTGTGCAGGATGGTGAGCGTGAAGCCGTCTTGCGCCGCGGCCGGGCGCGCGGCGATGCAGACGGCGGCCAGCGTCGCCAACGCCATGAGCGCGCCGCGCCGGATCGCGGCTCCCTCCAAGCGCCTAGCGTAAAGCGCCAATCGCTGATAGACTTGCATCTCGTTTCTTCACTCTCCGGTCGGTTGCCCAAGTGGTTGGCCGGGCGTCTTACCCAAACGTAGGAGTTGCGCACTTCACACAGGTGACATCACTTGCCGAAGTGACTGTCACCTCCGGCTCACGACCTCAACTGCGTATCTCCTATCAAACGGTCGATTTTCCCTATGTCCACCCAACTCCAACGCCTTTTCGATGTGCGGCCCGCAGAACGCCATCGCGTGGGCTGGATGATGTTGTATTCACTGGCGGCTATCGGCGGTGTGGTGATCGCGGGGCGGGTGATTAGCCGGACGTTGTTCCTGAGCATGTTACCCCAGTCGGCGGCCCCGTTCAAGTACATTTTGCCGCCCCTATTTGTGGTGGCGGCGCTGACGCTCTACACGCGCATTACGCCGCGCATGCCGTCGCACCGGCTGATTATCGGGTCGAGTCTGTTCATGATCGCCGGTGTGTTGGGCTTCCGTCTGGTCCTCGAGACGCCGCTAGCCAATCACTTCGGCGTCGTCGCCGCGCTCTTTGTCTACTTCGAGGTGATCGCCACGTTGGTCGGCGTGCAGTTCTGGACCTTTGCCGCGGAGACCTTTACGACGCGTGAGGCGCGGCGGCTCTTTGGCGTGATCACGCTGGGCGGCCTGCTGGCGAACAGCCTCAGCGGCGGCGCGCTCCACCTGGCCGCCGCGCAGATCCTCCCTCGCGACTTGCTCTTTCTGGTGGCCGCGGGGCTGTTGGGCAGCGCCGTGGCCGTGGGCGCGGTCGCCCGCCACCCCGTCCCTGACCCCCTCGTCCCACCCCAGGCGGCGGTCGCGCCGCCCTTGCGCGGGCATTGGGCCAATCTCTGGAGCACGCCCCTGCTGGTCACGGTAGGGGCCATGATGATCGTGGCGTCGCTGGCGGCGAACATCGTCGAATATCAGATGGACCTGTCGCTGCTGCGGTTCTTTGGCGGCGACGGTCAGGCCATGCTGGCCTTCTTGGGCCGTCTCCAGTTTTGGTTTGGGCTGGCCGCGCTGTTGGTACAGCTTTTGATCACCAACCAGGTTATGAAGCGTTTCGGGCTGCTTGCCGGTCTGCTCATCCTGCCGTTGTTGCTGGCGTCCGGCGCGACCGTGGTCCTTGTCACCGGCGGCATCCTCGCGTCGGTCGTGATCGGCCGCGGGGCGAATGTGGCGCTGCGCTACACGGTCAACGACGTGACGACGAACATGCTCTTTTTGCCCATCCCCGCCAATCTGCGCCGCCAGGCCAAGGCGCTGCTGGACGGCGTGGTCAAGCCGCCCGTAGTGGGCCTGCTCGGCTTACTCTTCTTGTTCAGCATGAACCCCAACATCGACCTGGAGGGTGTCCAAGCCGCCGACGTCGTACCCTGGTCCTATGTCGTGGTGGCGCTGGCCGTGGGCTGGGTCATCCTGGCCTTTCGCGCCCATCGCCAATATGCCGAGGCCCTGGCGCACAGCCTGCACGCACGCCGGTTGGACCTCGACACCAGCCTCAACCTATCCGATGCCCAGGCCTTGCGCGTCCTGCAAGCCACGCTGGCCGACGCCGACCCGGCGCGGGTCGTCCATGCCCTCGACCTGATCGCCGGGGCGCGGCCGTCCGGCCTGCTGCCGCACGTGACGCCCCTGTTGGCGCATCCGCTGCCCGCCGTCCGCGTGGCGGCCGTCCGGGCCGTAGGCGCGCTCGGCGACGCCGGACAGCGCACGGCGCTGGCGGCGCTGCTGTCCGCCGCCCAGCCGGAAGTCGCCGCCGCGGCCGTCGCGGCGCTGTGTCTGCTGCAGGGCAGCGCGGCGACGCCGTTGCTGCTGCCCT
>CAYJQA010000201.1:7655-9044 GCA_964372065.1 uncultured Litorilinea sp. | reverse complement strand
CTTCTGTGACTCTAATGATAAAGAAATGAACTTCACCGATGACAAATCTATGGCTAACCGGTCCATTGAACCGGTCGAACCCAGGTGAGTGGCGCACGATGAAGCGCCCGTGCAAAAGTCAGTCGATATAATCCAGGTCGGCGTTGGTCTCCACCAAGTAGCGGGTGGTTGTCTCATAATCGCCGAAGTACGCACGCTCGTAGCGCTGCCCCTCATACTGCCCGGTGAACAGGAAGCGCGTGTTGTAGTTCACCCAAACGGCCACGCCGGTCCGCATATCGTAACAGGCCGTCCCGGCGTGCAGCGCCGTCCAACCGTCTTGATACAGGTCCTCAAACTCCTGCGGCTCGGTGCAATAGACGGCGACCTTACGCCCCGAGTCCAACGCATAGACGTTAGTCGGCGCGCCTTGCTGCTCACCCAGCCAGAAGTCAAAGATAAAGCTGGTTTCGCCGTCGCGCTCACGGCCGGAGTAGCGATCCACCTCCACCGACCAGGCATCGCCCTCAAAGCAGTCATCGGCCCAGGTCAACGTATTTTCGACCTGTAACCACTGCTGCGTGGCCCCAGCCGCGGTCGCCGCGGCAATATCGGCCTGGCATTCCTTCACCGTGCAGCGTTCGGAGCCGCAAGTATAGTCAAGTTTCCAGGCAGCCTGCAAATCGTCCGGCAGCATCGGCTCGATCACCGGCACGGCGTCGGCGTTGCCGTCCAACTCCACCACGACGGTCGCCAACCAGGCCAGTTCTGTCGCTTCACCGGCGGCGTCGGCCGGTCCGCGCACACAGCAGATCTGCCACCATTCGCCGTCGACGCTCTTGCCCGTCACCTTGAACGTATCGCCGGGATTGGCCTTGAGCACAATCGGCGAATCCAAATTCGGGCCGCTGCGCACATTGGCGCGGGACCCCTCGGTGACGACGACCGCGGTCACGTCCGGCACGATCTGCGGCGCGGGCGTCGGCAGCGTGTACTGGGCAATATCGCTGATGCGCTCATCCGGCGTCACAGGCACCGGGTTGGCCGCGGGCGCCGGGATGGCCGTCACACATGCGCTCAAGGCCAGCCCGACGAACACCAACGCCGCCGCCATCCCCAAACGCGCCACTCTAGCCGGGGCGTACATGGATGATAGGCAGGAGAAAACAGGCAGGGAAAGTCGTTGCGATAAGTGCATACCCGTCCAACTAGAACCGTAAGCTCAGAACACCCGGACAACAGTAATAAGGATATGAATTGGGCTGAGCTGGAAAAGGACGAAAGGATATGGGTTCAGAGGCCCCGAACCCGGGCTGCTGTTCCCGGATGATTATAGCGCAACTCGATTCAGGAATCAAGCCAACGCACAAATCAACCCGGAGAGGTCGATCGCTACGCGCAAACCGACAA
>CAYJQA010000201.1:0-7645 GCA_964372065.1 uncultured Litorilinea sp. | reverse complement strand
GCTTTCTTGCAACACGCGCTAGTATATGCGATCTCGTTTAGCCGCGCAAGTGGACGCGCGCCAAGAATTTCTGGCGCTTGCGCCGGCCTGCGCCCGCGCCCCGCCACCTGCGGCTAGGGGTGCGCCGGTCGAATATCGTATAGCTGAAACCAGTCAAAATCGAGCTTGGCCGGGGCGTCACCCTGCGCGCCGCCCGCCAGTCCGACCGACCCGAGTGGAAAATCCGGGTTGCCCACATCGTGCAGCAACATGCCGTTGCCCAAGAAGCGCACCAGCGTCCCGTTATCCTCCACCGTGAGTACATTGGCGCTGCCCGCCGGGTTTAGGAAGGGAACCGCCGTCCACGGCACGATTTCCCGAAACACGTCGCCGTCCTGCTGCTGCACCGCATAGCGGCCTTGACCGTCCACGCTCAGCAAATAGAAGTGGCGCTCGTCCTGAAACCGCACGATGACCCCGGCAAAGCCGCGCGTGGACTGAGCGTCCACCTGGGCGCTCGTCTGGAGCCGATAGCCGCCCAGGTCGCTCATCCCCAAGAGGCTCCACGCCAGGTGATTCGGCCACACCTCCATGCGATAGACCGATTCCGCCGCGGCCAGCTCGGTGCGCCATTCGTCGGGCCGCAGCCCTTGCTCCAGGACCGAGGTGGCCTGGCTGAAGTCCTCGCCCAGCCGCAGCGTGTAGACCACCGTCTCTGCGCTCTGCGTGGGCAGCGCCGTGATCGCGCGACCGGGTGCGGCCGGCGCGGGCCACCAACTCGGCCGCGTGTCCGTCATCGCCAACGCCAACAACCCCACGGTCACCGCCAATATACCGATCAACACGCCCGCCAACACCCAGGCGGGCACGGGCAGCGTCTGCACATCGGGCGGGCGCATGGGCGCGACTTTGGCCGTGGGGCGGCGGGCCGAAAGCCCGACCTTCAGCCGCTTGCGCGCGCGGTCGTCCATGTCGGCGGATGCGTCCGCGCCGGTCGGTGGGCGCTCACGGTTTTCGACGGAAGGGGTCACGGACATCCTGGAGTTCCTCTTCTCACACACGCGACATATTGTGTGCTGGCTGGGATTATAGCATCGGCGCGGCCGCGCCACAACCTTTATGGCAATCCACGCCCAGCGCGCCCACAGGGAAACCCACCGGGCAACCTAGACCGGCCCGGTCAGCCGCCGGCACGCCGATACCCGGATCGGCGATTTTGCATGGGTGAATGGGCTATGATAAGCTAGGGAGTAGCACATCCGTTCGGCCCATGCAACCCGGAAATCGAGGAATCCGTATGACCGCCACGCGCCCCACCGTCACCGCCGAGCAAATGCGCTGGTTCCGGCTGCGCCGGGGTGGGCTGGTCACGCCGTTCCCGACGCCCGAAGCCGCGGCTGCGGCCCTCGTCGGCGTCCAGGCCCAGATTCTGCCCGCCGCCGGGCTGTCCCTCTGGAACCGCACGCCCGCGCTCGACCACGACCGCTTTGAGCAGTTGCTTTTTACCGACCGCACGTTGGTCAAGCTCTGGGGTCAGCGCGGCACGCTCCACCTCTATGCCGGGACCGACTGGCCGCTGCTCCATGCCGCACGCAGCGTCAACCGCACCTGGTGGGAACGCGCGGCCGAACGCACCGGCCGGCCCCTCGCCGACTATCATGCCCTAGTGGAAGCCATCGCCGACTTTATGGCCGAGCGCGACCTCACCAGCCGCACGGACCTCACCGCGGCCGGCTTTCCGCTCAACGACGAGCACTTATCACCTTGGGGCGGTATCTTCGCAGACTTGGTGCGCCTCGGCTACGCCTGTCATGCCGGGCGCGTGGGCAACGAAGGCCAGTTCGCCCATCGCGCGCGCTGGCTGCCGGAACTGGCGTGGAACCCGCCCGACCCCGACACGGCCAACCGCACGGTCCTCCTGCGCTACTTCGCCGCCTATGGCCCGGCCACACTCCACGACTTCGCCTATTGGCGGCTGGTTCCCATCAACCAGGCGCGCGCCTGGGCGCAAGAGCTGACCGGCCAGCTTGTCGAAGTGGATGTCGCGGGGCAGACCATGTTGGTCCGCCGCGCAGACCTGGACGACCTCTGCGACACGCCGCCCGCCGCCGAAGCCTGGCCCGTGCGCCTGCTCTATCGCTTCGAGCCGTATCTTCTCGGCCATCGCGACAAAGGTTGGGTCGTGGACCCGGCCTTCTACAAGGCCGTCTGGCGACCGTCCGGCCACATCGAGGGCATCGTGCTGGCCCACGGCCGCGGCGTCGGCGTCTGGCGCTATGACCGCCAGGCCAAGGGGTTGGCCGTGCGCGTCACCCACTTCAAACGGCTGCCCGCCTATGTCAAGCGCCGCCTGGAGCCGCTGGCGACCGGCGTCGCCGCTTTCTTCGGTCTCCCTCTAAAGGAACTGACCGTCGACAAGCTCTAGTTGCGCCACGCCGCCAGCGCCAGGCTGATCCAGCCCGCGATCATGGCGACCCCGCCCAACGGCGTCACCGCGCCCAGCCAGCGGAGGCCGCTAAAGACCAACACATAGAGGCTGCCGGAAAAGATCACCACCCCGGCCACAAAGAGCCAGCCCGCCCAGGTCGCCGCGCCCGACTGCGGCCAGCGGCCCAGCACCGCGGCCACGCCCAACAGCGCCAGCGCATGATAGAACTGATAGCGCACCGCCGTCTCAAAGGTCGCCAAATCGGCGGCGCTCAGCCGGTCGGCGAGCGCATGTGCGCCAAACGCGCCCAACGCCACGGCTAACCCGCCGAAGATACTCGCCCACAGCAGAAATGTCTTGTCCATCTCAGTCTGATTTCTCGTTAGCGGTCGCGTCGCCCGTGGCGATGGGCCGCGCCGGATCGGTGATCCACTCGCTCCACGACCCTACATAGAGCCGGGCCGCGCCCATCCCCGCGTGCAGCATCGCCAGCGCATTGTGCGCCGCGCTCACGCCCGACCCGCAGTAGAGCACAATATCCTCCGCCCCGCGCTCGCCCACCAGCGCGCCGAAACGCGCCCGCAACGCCGCGGGCGGCAACATACGACCGTCGGCGTCCAGGTTCTCCGTGTACGGCGCCGGCTGCGCGCCGGGGATATGGCCGGCGATAGGGTCGATTGTCTCGTTCTCCCCGCGAAAACGGTCGCGCCCGCGCGCATCCAGCAGCGCCAGCGCCGGGTCGCCCAAGCGCGCCATCACCTCGTCCGCCGTCACGGTCAGACCAGGCTGGATGCGCGGCACAAAGATGCGCGGCGCACGCGGCGTTTGCGCCGTCACGACTGGCCGTCCTTCCCGCTGCCAAGCGCGCAGGTCGCCGTCCAGCAACGCCACCGCGGGATGCCCCAGCCAGCGCAGCATCCACCACAGCCGCCCGGCAAAGATGCCGCCCGCATCGTCATAGGCCACCACCTGCACGCGGTCGTCAATCCCCCAGCGGCCAAAGGTCGCGGCGGCTTCTTCCACCGGCGGCAGCGGATGGCGTCCGGTCTGGCCGGGGATGTGGGGGGCCGCCAGGTCGTGGTCCAGGTTGGCATAGACCGCGCCGGGGATGTGCCCCGCGGCATACTTGGCCAGCCCCACCGCCGGGTCGGTCAGCGCAAAGCGGCAGTCCACCACGACCCAGTTCGGGTCGTCCAAATGCGCCGCCAGGTCGGCGGGCGCCATCAGCGTTGTATAGTCCACAGTCCGTTCGCTCCTTCATGGCGGCGGGCAATGCGCCCATGCGTGGGTCAGTCTCGACCTCGCCCTTGGCCGGAGTATAGCACAGCGCCGCCGCAGGTCAGGATTTGGCCCCGGCTTTGGCTTAGTGGTATCGTGCCGCTGGACCGGTGCTCGGTCTATTTCGCGGCGGCCGGACCGCCTGACCAGGAAGCCACCGATGAGACTGCTGATTATCCGTCACGCCGAATCTGCCAACAACCGCATCGCGCTCAACCTGAGCTATGACGACTACATGCGGACGCGCAGCGCCGACCCCGGCATCACCGATCTGGGCGTCGAGCAGACGCGCCTCTTGGCCCAACATCTGATCGGCGAGCCGCCCGCCGATGCGCCGGACGGGGCGAAGGGCCATTACGGCATCACGCATCTCTATGTCAGCCCCATGCGGCGCACGCTCCAGACCGCCGCGCCCCTCGCCGCCGCGCTGGGGCTGTCGCCCACGCTGTGGATAGACATCCACGAACATGGCGGCATGTTCCACGGCAACCCGCGCAACGGCGACGGCCTGGTCATCCATCCCGGCCTCTCGCGCCAGGCCATCCAGGCGGACTTCCCCGGCTTTGTCCTGCCCGATGCCGTCACCGACGCCGGTTGGTGGAGCGGCGGCTACGAGGACATGGCCGGGTGCTATGCGCGCGCCATTCGCGTGGCGCGCGACCTGCGCCACCGCGCCGAACGCGAAACGGAGGAGCACATCGCGTCGTGCCTGGCGATTGTCTCGCACGGCACGTTTATCGACAGCCTGATCAAGGCCCTGGTGCACCAGATCCCCGACCGCGGCGTCTACTACTTTCACAACAACACGGCCATCACGTGCGTCGACTTCGGCCACAGCGGCACGGTCTTTCTGCGCTACCTCAACCGCACCGCCCATCTCCCCGCATCCATGGTCAGCGAATAGAAAAAACCTGTGCGCGGTCGCCCGCCCGGACAAAATCAAAAACGCCCACGCCGAATCGGCGTGGGCGTTTTTTGTTACGAAAAGTCGGTGGTTACTGGCTGACCGGCGCGCTGCTCGCGGGGACCAGCGCCTCCAGGTCACGCGGCAGCATGGAGAGCATATCGCTGGGCCGGTCGATGGGCGTGGCCGCGACCTGCTCTTGCAGCCACGTCTGATAGGCCTGGGCGCGCTCTTGCTCCAGCGCCGCGGCTTCCTTGGGCCGGGCCGCGTCCTTGGCCGTCACTTCGATCAGGTGATAGCCGAAGTCGGTCTTGACCGGCTCGCTGACCTGGCCGATCTCCAGGCCGAAGGCGGCCTCGTCGAAGGGAGCCACCATCGCGCCGCGGCCGAACCAGCCCAGGTCGCCGCCGTTAACGGCGCTGTTGGTGTCGTCACTGTACTCTTGCGCCAACGTGGCGAAGTCCTCCCCGTCCACGAGGCGCTGGCGCAGCTCGTTCGCCAGGGCCAGCGTAGCCACGTCGTCACGCGGCGTCGGCTCCGGCGTGGGGAAGCCTTCCGGCAGCGGGGTCGGCGTCAACGTCGGTTCCGGCGTCGGCGTCCCCTCACCCGGCGGTTCCGGCGTCGGTTCCGGCGTGCTGACGCGCAGCAGAATATGGCGCGCCTGCACCTGTTCCTCGGTAGCCGCGACCTGCTCTTCGCCGATCTTCGCCGAGAGCTTTTCGCCCAACAGCCGCGCCGCCACGATGTTGCGGTAGTCGGCCAGCGTCATATCGGCCACCTGCTTGAGATTGTCCTCCAGCGAGGTCAGCCCCGTGGCGTACTGGTCGTCGCCGAGGATGGGCAGCGGTGTGGGCGGGAGCGGCGTCGGCACGGGCGTGACTGTGACCGTGACCGTGCTGCTCACGTCGATGGTGGGCGTCGGCGTGGGCGTCCAGGCGGTCGCTTCCGCCGTCGCCGTGGCCCCGGCCTCTGCCGTGGCGGTCGCCTGCGGGGCCGTGACCATGCTTTCGCCGGCCGCGACTTCCTCGCGCAGGGCCGCGTCGATCTCCTCTTCGGTGACCATAATGCCCAGCGCAGCAGCCTGTTGGCGCACGACTTCTTCGTTGATCATCGTGTCCAACACATCAATCCCCAGCGTGAACGGGCTGCTCAACGTGGCTTGGATCTGATTGATCTGCGCCGTAAAGAAGCCCTGCCCGCCGAACTGGGTTTCCAACTGGCTCAAACGAACTAACTGGTTCTGGAGACGATTCTGCTCAAGATAGGTACGTTTCCAGAATTCCTTGGTGACGATCTTGGCGCCGTTAACGGTCGCCACCGCGCTATTGGGCCGGACCGCGAACTCGCTGACCAGGCCGAAGGCAACGATCAGCAACGCCAGCCCCAACGCGATCCCCGTCCCGATCATCAACCGCCGGTTGCGGCGACGCTCGGCGGCGCGCTGGTGGTGCTCCTTCCGCGTGACTTGGCGCGGTTCTTCTTCGGCCCGCGATTTGCGCTTGGCCATAGCTCACCTTACCTGCGTCTGCGGACGATGCGGGTCTGGTCGGCAGTATAGGGTAGCAGCGCCAGATGGCGGGCGCGCTTGATAGCCGTGACGATGCGCCGTTGCACCTTGGCGCTCACCCGCGTCTTGCGGCGCGAGAGGATGCGTCCGCGGCGGTCCAAGAAGCGCGTCAGCAGCGGTATGTTCTTGTAGTCCACATCGTCGGGGCGGACCTCACCACCGATGCGGCGGCCGCGACCGCTGCGATCCCGCTGTACGTATTCGGCGGGGGCGCTGACCTGTTCCTCGTCGCCCTCATCGCCGGTGTCGTCGCCGGTCTCTTCGTCCAGGACTTCTTCGGGTTCCTCGAAATTGCGCGGGCGCTCCGGGCTGCGGCGGGCCGGCGCGCCCAAGCGGGTTTCTTCCTCAGCGGTGGGATTATCTTGTTCGCTCATGGTGATTCCTCAGCTAGTGCTAAGCTAGTGATAGCTCCGTGGGTCGGGTGTGTCGGTGGCCGGGGTGAACCGCTTAGTCGTTTGCGCGGACCAAGAGATAGCGGAGCACGCTCTCATTGAAACGCAGCAGACGTTCCACGTCGGTCGCGCCGGCGGGGTCCATCTGGATGCGACTGAGGATGTACTGGCCCTCGAAGTAACGCTTGATCGGATAGGCCAACGTGCGCCGGCCCCACACCTCGGTGGAGATGACGGAGCCGTTCTTGCCCGCCACCACCTGGCCGACGCGCTCGTTGACGCCGAGCACGCCCGCCTCGTCCAAATCTGGCTGCAGGATATACACGAGTTCGTATTCCCGCTGCTCACTGTGTTCCATGCGTACCCCTTCTCCTTGACAGTGTCTTTCTCTGGAGTTGCCCGCAAGACCATCTTGCGAGCAGAAAGAACGAGGAGCCGTGCCAAAGCGGCCCCTCGTCGCAGACCATCGTACAGCATATCACCGTTCCGCCCAACCGCCAAACCGGGCGGCGGCCCTCACGCATTTCTTCCCCTCTCTTCTCTACGTCACGACGGGGTCGGCGGCGCGGCCGATGATGCGGATCGCCTTGGCGACGGGGCCGCGGTCGCCCGGCGCGACCGCGAACTCCACCAGGTCGCCGGGGTGCAGATGAATGCCGTCCACCAGGTCGCCGCCGTGCACAAAGATCTCCGGCTGCTCGCGACGCACAATAAAGCCAAAGCGTTTGCGCACGTTGTACCACTTGACCATGCCGCGCTCACGCCCGGCGGGCGGCAGCAGGCGACGGCACGCCGGGCAGTGGAGCGGCGCGGGCCGGTCGTCCACACGCTGCTCCTCCGCCGTCCACAAGAACGCGACCCCACAGTGGTCGCAATAGCAGATTTCGTCTTGCGTGCGTTCCTTGCTCATGCCGCTACTCTCCATCGTCGATCAACCAACGGGCGGAATCTCGCCGTCAATTTGACAAAAGCGATGCTGTCCTGCTACAGTAGGCGAACTGTAGCAGGGGCTTGGCGTTACAGGGCGACGTAGCCAAGTGGCAAGGCAGGGGTCTGCAAAACCCCCATCGCCGGTTCGAATCCGGCCGTCGCCTCAC
>CAYJQA010000200.1:0-9066 GCA_964372065.1 uncultured Litorilinea sp. | reverse complement strand
TTGGTGGACGCATCCGGCGCAGAGCTGAACTACCTCGGTCGCGGGGTGGACGGCGAGCGCGACCCCATCCACAGCCCGCGCACGCGCGCTCAGTTGGGCGAGATCGTGACCTGGCTGCGCCACGGCGAAATGCACGAATACGGCCTGCGCCACGTCAGCCTGACGCGCACCGGCTCCCGGCTGGCTGTACAGTTTGACCTCTACCCGGCCAAACTGCTTGACGAAGTCGTCCGCTATCCGGAACTGGCCGCCGAGTTGGAGCAGCACATGGCAGACCCGTCGCTCACCGACTTCCACGTCCACACGCGCATGCCTAAACGCTTTGCGCTGCTCCTCCAGATCGACCGCCTGCCCACGGACGGCTGCCTGCCTGTCCTGGTGCGCCCCGGCCCCGGCGACCACGCACGCACGTTAAGCGGCCTCGACGAAAACGCCCTGTCAGTCGACCTGCTGGCCGACGGCTTGGTCGTCCAGATCAGCATCTGATACTACTGTGCCTCGCCTAATTTGTAGAGAGACCCTGCCGGAGATTGCGAGTATACTTGATACGAACCGCGCAATCACTGAACGGTGCGGCAGATCTCACGTACTACAATCCATATATGGAACGAAGTTGGCATGAGGAATGCAGTTGGCATCAGAGAGCCACAATCCCACCCAAAAGGAGCAACGATGAAAACGTTCAGTACAATCCTAATCCTTTTGACGCTGTTGTTGGCCGCCTGTGTCCCGGTTCAGCCAGTGATGGAATCGGCAGACACAGATGCTACGTCCGCCGCAACTAACGAAACCGATGCGCAGCTTGCCACGCTAAAAACACTGCTCCAGGATCCGGCGTTTGCCCTGGAGATGGCAAGTTGGCTGGATGCGGCCTACTACAAAGGCCAGGGGCAGCCAGTTCCCGACTTCCTGACACCGGAAGACGAGACCGCGGTCAAGGAGAAGAGCGTGGCGGAGGAAAAGATCGCCATGAATCTGGCCGGCTTCTATGCAGTCGAAGCCGGGTTGGGTGTGCTGGTCGAACGCACAGGGGAGAGTCCGGTCGCCATCCTTACGAAGATCGTTGACGGTACGCTCGCCGAGGAAGACCTGCTGCTCATAGCGCGTTTTGCCAACGCCACCTGGAAGGCCGGCCAACCGTTCCGCGCCCTGGAACGCATCACTCGCGATGCCTTCATCCCGGCAGCCATGCTCTCTGAGACTGAGTTGCAGAAGGACTTCGTGCAGATTGTGGCAGCCGCGGAGAAATTGCTGGAGAAGTTGCCGGCGGACGCCGGGGCCGACAACGCCGTTCAACTGGAAACCTTGAAGCAATTGCTCCAGGATCCGGCGTTTGCCCTGGAGATGGCAAGTTGGCTGGATGCGGCCTACTACAAAGGCCAGGGGCAGCCAGTTCCCGACTTCCTGACACCGGAAGACGAGACCGCGGTCAAGGAGAAGAGCGTGGCGGAGGAAAAGATCGCCATGAATCTGGCCGGCTTCTATGCAGTCGAAGCCGGGTTGGGTGTGCTGGTCGAACGCACAGGGGAGAGTCCGGTCGCCATCCTCACGAAGATCGTTGACGGCACACTCGCCGCGGAAGACATGCTGCTCATAGCGCGTTTTGCCAACGCCACTTGGAAGGCCGGCCAACCGTTCCGCGCCCTGGAACGCATCACCCGCGATGCCTTCATCCCGGCGGCCATGCTCTCGGAGACTGAATTGCAGAAGGACTTCGTGCAGATTGTGGCAGCCTCGGAGAAATTGCTGGAGAAGTTGCAGTAACTGCGTGGCGGGCGGCAGCAGACTCGACATTCGCGGCCTGCACGACCGGCCCGCCACTCGCTTGACATGCGCTAAACGTTCATCACGCATCTTACGCGCGCCAGGCCGGCGGCTCCGTCATTCGGGGGAGTGACCAAACCGCCGGCCTGTTGGTCTCACGGATGCACGCCGACGTCGCCTACACTACCGGCCGCACCCGCAGCGCCAGCCGCGGGCGACCGGGCAGTTCCAGCGTTTGCTGGCCCTCGAATGTCCCGTCCAGCGGCGTGATGGTCATGTTCCAGGTGTCGATCACATCCACCTGATAGCGGCCCTCCGTGGGCAGCCCCTCGGACCACAGCTTGGGCTGGTGCGCGCCAAAGTAGATCAAACGGTAGTTGCCGTTGCTGCTGCCGGAGATGCGTTTCCAATACCAGTGCCCTTCCAGCGGCGTCAGCCCGCCGGCAGGCGCTTCCTCTAGGATGCGGCGCAAGAACGCGATGCGCGCCGGGCTTTCCCCATGCAGCACGCCGCCTTTGGACCACCACAAGACATCATCCGGGTGCAAGAAGGTCTCGCCGTGACCGCCATAGGTTCCGTCGGCAAACATGACCCACAAGCGGTGCACCAGTTCGCGCGCCGAGATGTTGCCCCAGATGTAGGGAATATTGCCCTCATACTCGTGTTCATCGTTGACCAGCGGCTTCTGGTACTCCTTACGCCATGCCTTGGCGCGGATCACATCCCACTTCTGCACCGACGCGTGCGTGACCCACGGCTTGGTGTAGTCATAGTCCAGGTTGGCCTGGTGAATGGAGCGCATGTGCCCATAGGGATCGCGCTCCTGCACGGTCTGGAATAGCTCGTCCCACAACTCCAGCGAAATGGTCTTGAGCATGAAATCATACTCATTCGCCATCGACCACCATACGTTACGATAGGCCGCCAACCGCGCCACCAGATAGCGCACATAGCGGCGGTTCTCGTCCGGCGTCATGGTGGCGTAGCCCCAGCGGTCATACGGGTGAAAGACGATGATGTCGGCTTGCAGGCCCAACCGCTGCAGGTCCAGCACGCGGCGGTCCAGATGCCGGAAGAAGGCCGGGTTGGGACGGCTGAAGTCGCGCGTGCCCGCCGCGTCCGCCAGGTAGGGGTGAATCTTGGGTTCGTTCTGGTTATACGGATAGTGCTTGGGAAAGACGCACATCCGCATCTTATTAAAGGGGGCGCTCCGCAGCGTCTCCAGCGTCTGCTCCTGCACCTGCTCCGTCTGGTGGATCCAGGCGTAGCAGGTCGTCCCCACCGAGATATAGGGCGTGCCGTCGGCATAGGCGAAGTGAAAGGTGTTGTAGACATGGACCGGCCCATGATTGCCCGCCTGGGGCGCGACGCAGGTAAAGCCGCCGGTCCGTCCGTGGAGCGCCGCCACATTGCTGTGCGTGCTGTACGTCCACTCCCCCAGCCCGTCCGGCATGAGGCGCACGCAATAGACGCCGTCGCCGTCATAGAAGCCTTCCGTCTCCACGACGCGGTCGCCGCAGACAAAGCGCGCGGACAGTGCGACGTCAAGATAGGGATTGCCGTCGCGCGGGCCGTTGAGCGCGATCTCGAATACACCCCAGCGTTCGACAGCGGTAGACACGGCGCTTGCTCCCTCCCTATGCCTGGTGGCGGTAGACATCCCACCCAAAGTAGGTGGTGAAGGCCTCTTCGATGACGGCGGCCGTGAGTGAGCCGTTCATGCTGACATGGTGCTCAAAGCCGTTCTTACAGATGTACTTCATCAATGCTTGCAGCCCCGGCACTTCGACCACCGCGCGCGTGCCAAACGTATCCAGCCGGTCGTCGGTGAAGCGGCCCTCGCCCACATAGGTGCGGATCACGCCGTGCGTATCGTCGGTACTGACGCGGGCAAAGGTGACGGGTCCGGCGGGCGTGCGCCCGGCCATCGCGCCGTAAGTGTTCTCCACCCCCAGCGTCGTGCCCAGGATCGGCGCGTTCGCGATGGCGGCCTCCGGGATGAAGCTCTTGGCCCAGTTGCCACAGTGGAAAAAGACACACTTGTTGGGGTCGTTAGCGTAGTTGTTGTTCCAGTCCACCAACGCGCTCGGCGTGTTGGAAGCAAGCTGCTGGGCGTACATGGAAACCACGCCGGTGATGTCCACCTCGCACGCTGAAGGCATGAGCCGCTCGCTCATAATGCTCATGACCGTACACACGTTGACGCCAAAGTTGCGCTGGAGCGAGTTCCAGCACTGAATCGCGGTGGCGTCCAGGCCGTTCTCGTCCATCCACTGCTCGATGACCACGCCCAACTTCGCCATCTTGACCAGCGAGGGCGGCGGCACGCTGCCATAGTCGGCATAGGCTTTGATGTCGGCCAGCTTCGCCTGCACGCCGGCATCGTCGTCGCCCAGCCGCGTGACCCAGCCCAGCACCTCCGACAGGTCGAGCGTTTCCACGCTCATGCCGTGGGCCTGGAGCAGCTTCTCGCTGTAGCGCACCGTCTTGAATGCGCCGGGCCGCGCACCCACCGCCCCTAGCCGCGCGGCGCGCAGCCCGTTGACCATCCGGCAGACGCCGAGGAAGTTTTCCAAGTCCTGGCGGAAAGCCGGGTCCGTCGGGTGCATGGTGTGCGCCGAGGTGAGCGTGAAGGGATAGCCATACTGGCGCAGGTTGTTGCAGACCGAGACCTTGCCGCAAAAGGCATCGCGCCGCCGCTCCACCTGGAGCCGGTCCAGGTCGTCGGGATAGGCTTGCACGAGAATGGGCACGTGCAGCCCGGACAGCTTGACGGTGTCGGCCACGCCCTTCTCGTCGCCAAAGTTGGGCAGACAGACCAGGATGCCGTCAATCGTAGCGGCCTGGCGGCGGAAAAGCTCGGCGCACTGCTTGGCGTCATCCCAGGTTTCGACGCCGCCCAGCTTGGTGGCGTTCTCATCCAGCATGACGGCGGCGATGTCCAACCGGCCAAACAGGGATAGGATATCGGCGCGCGCCTCGGTGACCAACTGGTCGGGAAAGAAATCGCGATTGCCGAAAATGACGCCGAGGGTAGCCCGTGGCATAAGAGTCTCCTGCTGATTCCAGATAAAGTCGCGGGCAGGGAGAGGCGCGCCTCTCCCTGCCGTGTCAGACACAAGCGAACGATGACCGGCCCACGCGGCGCCGGTAGGACCATGCCGCCGTGAACTACTCCGCTACCTCACACGCCTCGGTCGAGCCGGTGGGCGCAAAGGTCTTGTACTGGCAGGCATTCTCCGGGGTCAGCAGCACCATATCAATGGACTGCTTCTCCGGCTTGTCGGTGCTGCCGGTCTTGATGTACTGGTCGGCCTGGATCGCCGCCTGGATCGCCATCTCGGCGACGGGCTGGAGCGACGTGGCCTTCAGTTCACCCTTCATGATCGACTGGATGGCGTCGTCGCTGCCGTCGAAGCCCACGACGACGATGTCGTCACGGCCCGCGGCGATCAGGGCAGCCTGTGCGCCCAACGCCATGGTGTCGTTGCCGGAGATGACGCCCAGGATGTCCGGGTTCGCCTGGAGAATGGTCTCCATGACGCCGTAGGCCTCGGTCTGGCTCCAGTTGGCGGTCTGCTGCGCCACCATCTCCAGGTCCGGGAACTCGTCAATCACGTCATGGTAGCCCTGTGAGCGGACATGCGCGTTGGTGTCGGTGTCACGGCCCGTCAACTCGACGTACTGGCCTTCTTCGCCGATCAACTCCACAAAGTACTCGGCCAGCAGGGTAGCGCCCTGATAGTTGTTGGAGACGATCTGAGCGACGGCCACGCCTTCCTGGCTGATCTCACGGTCGACGAGGAAGCTGGGGATACCGGCGTCCTTAGCCTTCTGCACCGCGGCGATGGAGGCATCGGCGCCTGCGTTGTCCAGGATGATCGCGGCCGCGCCGCGGGCGATGCAGGTCTCGAACAGTTCCATCTGCTTGTTGGCGTCGTCGTCATGCACGAGCTTCAGCGTCTCGTAGCCGAGTTCCTCAGCCTTGGCCGCGGCAATCTCCTGCATCGCGCCAAAGAACGGGTTCTCGACCGGCGGCACGATCACGCAGATCAACTGCTTGCCGGTGGCTTCTGCCTCAGCCGGGGCAGCTTCTTCGGCGGGGGCCTCGGTGGCGACAGCTTCCGCGGCCGGGGCTTCCGTGGCGGCGGGCGCTTCTGTAGCAGCCGGGGCCTCAGTGGCAGCCGGCGCTTCGGTCGCGGCGGGCTGCTCGGCAGGTGCAGCCGGCTCTACCGTCGCGGCCCCACCGCCGCCGCCACAGCCGGCGAGGAGCGCCAGCACCATCAGCAGAGACACGATAACGAATTTCGTGGACTTCATAGCCTTCTTCCCTTCTTGCGAACTTCAGCTTGTAGTTGAGCGACGAAAAATCGCTAGTGAGCCGGCGTATCACGTAGAGATGGGACAGACCACCTCCTTTCCCAAAGGCTCACTTCCCTCATACGGCCGATAACATACCGCAAGCCGGACGGCCCGGCTAGGCCGCGCCGGTCTGCGGCTCCACGCCCACCTCGCGCTGCTTTTGCAGCGCAATGCGCTCCTGCATACGCGCCTGCACCTGGTCGATGATGACGGCGAGCACGATGACGATGCCCTTGATCACCTGTTGCCAGAAGGACGAGACGCCGATCATGATCAGCCCGTCGCCCAGGATGCCGATGACAAACGCGCCGATGATCGTGCCGCCGATGCCGCCGCGCCCACCCGCCAGCGAGGTGCCGCCCAGCACCACCGCCGCAATGGCGTTCAACTCGAAGGCTTGGCCGGTCGCCGGGTGCGCCGCTACCAGTTGGGAGGCGATGATCAGCCCCACGGTAGCCGAGCAGAAGCCGCTGATCATGTAGACCAGCGTCTTGACACGATTCACCTTTACGCCCGAAAGCTCCGCCGCGCGCTCATTGCCGCCGATGGCATAGACGCGCCGCCCATAGGGCGTGCGCTGCGCCACAAACGCCGCCACCAGCGCAAAGAGCAGCATGATCCAGATGGACCAGTTGATCTGGAGCATCCCACCCGCGCCCAGTTCGGGGAAGCCGGTGTTCTTGAACTCCGGCCGGCCGACCAGGTTGGCGAAGGTGTAGCCGTCGTTGGAGAGCAGCGCCAGCCCGCGCGCCACATAGAGCATGCCCAGCGTAGCGATGAAGGGCGCGACGTTGAAGCGGGTGATGACAAACCCGCTGATCGCCCCCATGAGCGTGCCCACGAACAGCACCATCACCATAATGAGCCACGTCGCCGGGTAGGCGATGACTCCGAACATGGGCAGGCGCAGCCCGTCGTTGATGAGCAGCCCGGCGACCATGGCCGTCAGTCCCACGATGGAGCCGACCGACAGGTCAATCCCACCCGTGAGGATGACAAAGGTCATGCCGATGCCGAGGATGGCATTGAGCGCCACATGCTTCGCCATAATCCCGATATTGGCGGCATCCAGGAAGTTAGGCGCAATGATGGCAAAGACGACAAAGACCACGATGAGGACGATGAAGGCGCGCGCACGCAGCAGCATCTGCTGGATGTCGGTCTTGGTCCACGCAACGGTCTTCTGCATGGGGGCGGCGATTTGGCTCATGGCTGGTCATTTCCTGGAGTCGAGGCCGAAGCCGGCTGAATTGACGAAACATGCGCGCTGGGTGCAGCCGGCGCCGCGGTCGCCAGACCGTGCCCGACCGCCGACGCCGCCACCAGCGCTTCCTCGTCGGCCTGCTCGCGCAGGAACTCGCCCGTGATGCAACCGCGGCTCATGACGAGGATGCGGTCGGACATGGCGAGTACCTCCTTGAGTTCCGACGAGATAAACAGCACCCCATAGCCCTGTTCGGCCAGGCGCGCCATAATGGCGAAAATTTCGGACTTGGCATTCACGTCGATGCCGCGGGTGGGTTCGTCGAGGAGGAGCACCTTGGGCATGGTGAGCAGCCCCTTGGCGACGACCACCTTCTGCTGGTTGCCGCCGCTCAACGACGTGATGACCTGCTGGGGTGAAGCCACGCGCACCGAAAGCTCTTCGATCAACCGGGCCGACGCGGCCTTCTCCTTGCGCCGCGACAGATAGGGGAAGAAGCCCCCCAAGTAGCTCTCCAAGCTTGCCAGCAGCATGTTGTGCTCGACGGATGCCGTCTGCACCAACCCATCGCGCTGGCGGTCTTCCGGCACGAGCACGATGCCTGCCGCGATCCGGTCGGCCACGGTTTGCGACGTCACTAGCTCGCCGCGCAGATAGATGCGCCCGGTGGCCGTGGGATGGCGGCCCGCCAGGCACTCGAATAGCTCCGAACGGCCCGCGCCCATCAGCCCGTAGATGCCGACGACTTCGCCCTCGTGGAGGGTGAAGGAGACGTGGTCCACGGCATTGCCGCCGTGACGCGACAGCGTCATTTCCTCGACGCGCAGCAGTTCCTCGCCGATGACGCCTATCTGCTTGCGGAAGAGCGCCGCCGGGTTCTTGCCCACCATCTTTTCGATGATCCAGGCGACGTTAATGGCTGCGATGCGCTCCTCGTCCACCAGCTTGCCGTCGCGCAGCACCGTCACGTAGTCGCCGATCTGCGTGATTTCCTCCAGCTTGTGCGAGATGTAGATGATCGAGACGCCCGCCGCCTTCAGATCGTGGATAACATGAAACAGCACCTGCACCTCGGCCTGGCTCAACGCCGAAGTCGGCTCGTCCATGATCAGCACACGCACGTCCTGGGCCAGCGCCTTGGCGATCTCGACTACCTGCTGCTGGCCGATGCGCAGTTCGCTCACCGGCGTGTCAGGGTCAATCGAGTGGCCCAGCCGCTCCACCAGCGTGCGCGTCTGGCGCGCCTGCTCGCGGTGGTCGATGACGCCGTTGGGGGCCAACTCGCGGCCCAAAAAGATGTTCTCCGCCACGGTCAGGTTGGAACAGAGGTTGAGTTCCTGGTAAATGATGCCGATGCCCAACTTCTCCGCGTCACGCGTGGAATGGAGTTGGACCGCCTGCCCCGCCATGCGCAGCGCGCCGCTGGTTGGCCGTTCCACACCGGCCAAAATCTTCATCAGCGTGGATTTGCCCGCACCGTTCTCGCCCACCAGCGCGTTGACCTTGCCCCGATAGATGTTGAAATCGACCCTGTCCAGCGCCACCGTGCCGGGAAAGACCTTCGTCACCTGCTCAGCGCGCAGGATCACGTCGGGCGCGTCCGTATCCGGCCGCGGGACCGGCGGTGCGGCCGGCGCGCTAGGGGCGGGAGTCGAAATGGCTGTGGTCATCGCCCTTACTCCGCCACATCTATCTGGACCGGCACGACCGTAATTTCGCTCAGGTCCACGTTGATC
>CAYJQA010000199.1:0-9077 GCA_964372065.1 uncultured Litorilinea sp. | reverse complement strand
GGGATATTGTGCGCGGGTTGGGCGACCAGCCGGAGAATCTGCTCTATCGCTATATCTTCCTGGACACGGCCCAGTTGGCGCGAGTGGTCATGGACATGCCCGACGTGGACGCGACGCGCGTAGGCGCGACGGGCGGCAGCCAGGGCGGCGGTTTGACGCTGGCGTGTGTGGCGCTGGAACCGCGCATCAAACTGGCCGCGCCGGTCTTCCCGTTCCTGTGCGACTATCAGCGCGTCTGGCAGAAGGAGCTTGCCAAGCAAGCCTATCTGGAACTGGACGAATACTTCCGCCGCTTCGACCCGCTCCACGAGCATGAGCAAGAGTTGTTTACCAAGCTAGGTTACATTGACGTGCAGTATTTGGCCCCGCGCATCCGCGCCGAAGTGATGATGGCCGTGGGGTTGATGGACGACGTCTGCCCGCCGTCCACCCAGTTTGCCGCCTATAACAAGATTCAGGCGCAGAAGTCGCTGCGCGTCTACCCGGACTTTCGCCATGAAACGCTGCCGGGCAACAGCGACGCTATCTTCCAGTTCTTAACCCGTCTGTAGCCGCGCGGCAACGCTGCGTTGGAGAAGGAGTCATCTCGGATGGAATACCGCCAGTTAGGCAAATCGGGTCTGCGCGTGTCGGCCATCGGGCTGGGGACCAACCAGTTCGGCGGCAAGGTGGACCAGACCGGCGTCAACGCGATCATCGACACGGCGCTGGACCTGGGCATCAACTTCATCGACACCGCCGACGTCTACACCAAGGGACGTTCGGAAGAGACGCTCGGCGTCGCGCTGCACGGGCGTTGGCAGCGGGTGGTCCTGGCGACGAAAGTCTACAACCCGACGGGCGACGGCCCGAATGATTATGGTGGGTCGCGCTATCATATCATGCAGGGCGTTGAGGCGAGTCTGCGCCGGCTCCAGACCGACCACATCGACCTCTACCAGATGCACCGTTACGACGCCACCGCGCCCATCGACGAGACGCTGCGGGCGCTGGACGACTTGGTCACCAGCGGCAAGGTTCGCTATGTGGGCGCGTCCAACTATGCCGCGTGGCAGTTGGCCGAAGCCAACGCACTGGCCGAGCTGCGCGGGTGGACGGCGTTTGTGAGCGTGCAGAACCACTATCACATGCTGGAGCGTGAGTTGGAGCGCGAGGTGCTGCCCTATTGCCGGGCGCGGCGGGTGGGCATTCTGCCCTTCTTCCCGCTGGCGGGCGGCTTCCTAACGGGCAAGTACCGGCGCGGGCAGGCTGCGCCCGCAGGGACGCGCGGCGAGTCCAGCACCTATGTGCAGCAGTACATGATCGACGCCAACTATAGCCGGGTGGAGAAGCTGGAGGCGTGGGCGCAGGTCCGCAACCGCAGCATGGTCGAACTAGCGCACGCCTGGCTGCTGGGCCATCCCGAAGTCAGCTCCGTGATCTCCGGCGTCACCGGCGTGGAGCAGCTGCGCGCCAATGCGACCAGCGCCGGTTGGCGTCTCAGCGCCGCGGAGATGGAGGAGATCGGCGCAGTGCTGGCGTCTTGACCAGGCACGCAATCACCAGCGAAGCGAGGTACAACGATGCTCCGAGTAGCAGTATTTAAGCACGGCGCGGAACTTACCGACACCTTCCTGCGCCAGATGGCGGCACTGGGCGCAGATTGCATTGACTTCGGCAACGACGCCGACATGCCGGGCGTCGCCGAACAGGGCGTGCCCGACCTGGACCAGGTCAAGGCGCTGCGGCGACGGCTGCGCAGCTTTGGCCTGGACATCAACCGCGTCACGCTGCCCGACCTATCGCAGCGGTATATGGCGGGCGAGCCGGAGGGCGAAGCCGACCTCGACCGGGCCTGCCAGGCGCTGCGGGTGTACGGGGAGGCGCGGTTGCCGCTGGCGCGCCAACGGTTCGAGGGCGATGTCTTCTCCGGCGTCATGACGCGCTATAGCTCCGTGCATCGCGGGGGCTATCGCTCGCGCGGGGAAAGCCTCGGCATGACGAAGGAGGCCGTCGCGACGCCCACTCAGGCCGAGCTAGAACGTTGGTGGGAGCGCTTCGTCTATGCCTTCGCGCGCCTCGTCCCCATCGCCGAGGAGTATGGCATTCGCTTGGCCGTCCACCCATCGGACACGCCCAACGTGGACACGCCCTTTGGCGGCCTGGGCTTTCATCGGGTGATCGACGCGTTTCCCAGCCCGATGGTGGGCTATGTCTACTGCATTGGGACGCGCGCCGAAGCGGGCGGCAGCAGCCTGGTGCTGGACGAGATCAACCACTATGGGCGCAAGGGCAAGATCTTTATGGTCCACATGCGCAACGTGCGGGGCAGCTTGGCGACCGCGGGCGCGTACGAGGAGACGCTGCTGGACGACGGCGACCTCAACATGTTCAAGGTGCTGCGCGAGCTGCACAAGGTCGGCTTTGAGGGCTGCATCAACCCGGATCACATCCCCGCCATCCCCGGCGACACGCCCACCAAGACCGCGGGCTGGGCGTATTCCATCGGTTATCTCAAGGCGCTTTATGCGGCGTTGGCCGCGTAGGCGCTGACCCAAAAAGGAGTACGGGGTGACGACACAACGACCGAATATCCTGTGGATCTGCACGGACCAGCAGCGCTATGACACCATCGCCGCGCTGGGCTATCCAGGGGTATCGACGCCCAACATCGACCGTCTTGTGCGGGAAGGTGTGGCGTTCACGCACACCTTCTGCCAAAGCCCCATCTGCACGCCCAGCCGCGCCAGCTTCTTGACCGGCCGCTATGCCTCCGCGGTGCATGTTAACGGCAACGGCAATGACTACTTCCCGCCTGAAGCCACGCTGGTGACCAAGCTGATGGCCCAAGACGGCTACGACTGCGGGCTGATCGGCAAGCTCCATCTTGCCAGCCCTTGGAAGCGCATGGAACCGCGCACCGACGACGGCTATCGCTACTGGCAGTACAGCCACGCGCCCCGCGATGACTGGGCGCAGGGCCACGAGTATGCCGAGTGGGTGCGCGGCAAGGGCCGGTCGCTCAAGGAACTGAGCAGCCAGCCGGAAGGTGTGCCGCCGGAGTAGCACCAGACGACCTGGTGCGCCGAAAAGACGATTGACTTTATCCGCGCCAGCCACGACGGACCCTGGCTGGCAAGTGTCAACATCTATGACCCGCACCCGCCCTTCAACCCGCCCCAGGTCTATCGCGACCAGTTCGACCCGGCGGCCATGCCGGGGCCGCACTACCGGCCCAGCGACCTGGCGCAGCAGGAGAAGCTCGCCGCTATCGACTTCCAATCGCGGGCGCGCGATCCTCACGAACTGGACATCGAGCACCCGGTTGTACGCGCGACGGTGTTCTCCGGTGCGGAGACCAACGCGGCCATGGGCAAGCGCGACGCCTGGACCCTCCAGGCCGCGTACTATGCCATGATCAAGCAGATCGACGACCAGGTCGGTCGCATCGTGGCGGCGCTGGAGGAAACGGGCCAGGCCGCAAACACGGTGATTCTTTTTATGAGCGATCACGGCGAGATGCTGGGCGACCACGGTCTCATCGAGAAGGGCTGTCGCTTCTATGAAGGGCTGGTGCGTGTGCCCATGATCTGGTCGTGGCCCGGCCACTTCCGCAGTGGCCTGGTGGCCGACGCGCTGGTCGAGCTGACCGACATCATGCCGACGCTGCTGGACCTGGCGGGCATGGATCAGCCGCCGCATCTGGCGGGCAAGTCGCTGCTGCCGATCCTGACGGGCCAGGCATCGCCCGCTACGCACCGCGACTATGTGCGCTGCGAATACTACGACGCCCTGGACCTACCGGACGCCTCCTTCGGGACCATGCTGCGCGACCGGCGCTATAAGCTGGTGGTCTATCACGGTCACGGCCTCGGCGAACTGTACGATCTGGAGCAGGACCCTCACGAGTTCGACAACCTGTGGGATGACCCGGCCATGCAATCCCTCAAGTTGGACCTGCTACAACGCAGCTTCGATGCCGCCATGTTGGCGATGGACCGCGGCCCGCGGCGGATCGGGCCGATCTAGGGAGAGAGACCCATGAAGATTACCGACGTCAAGGTGCTGGAAGTCCAGGGACCGTATCGCGGGCCGGAGTTTCCGCCCGGCGACCGCCAGGCGGAGGCCATCGACCTGTACCCTGAGTTCAACGCGCGTGAGGCAACACCGGCGCGTGAGGTGGGCGATCCGGTTAGCGCGCAGTATGTGGTGATCGAGACGGACGACGGCGTCAGCGGGATGTGGGGGCCGATCCAGGACTTCCAGAGTTTCACGATTCTGCGTCGTCTGCGGCCCTACCTGGTGGGGCGCGACCCCCTGGCGACGGAACTGCTCTCCGACCAGATGGCGCGCATGGACCGCCACGGACGTTCAGGTTTCTTTATGACCGCGGTCAGCGCAGTGGATAATGCGCTGTGGGACCTGAAGGGCAAAGCCTGGGGGCAGCCGGTCTACCGGCTGTTGGGCGGGCCGACGCGCAGCGCGGTCCCCGCCTATGCCAGTATGCTCGGCTACAGCGTGACGCCGGACGCCGCCGCCGAGGAGGCCGCGGCGTTTCAGCGCCAGGGCTACCCCGCGCAAAAGTGGTTCTTCCGCTATGGTCCCGCCGACGGCGAAACCGGGCTTGCCAAGAACGTGGCCCTGGCCGTGGCCGTACGGGCGGCGGTTGGCGCTGCGTACACGCTCATGTTCGATGCGTATATGGGCTGGAGCGTGAGCTATGCCACGGCGATGCTGCAGGCGTTGGAGCCGGTGCGCCCGTTCTGGCTGGAAGAGCCGATCCCGCCGGAGCGCGTGAGCGAGTTTGTGCAACTGCGCCGGGCGTCGCGCGTCTCGCTGGCGACGGGCGAGCACATCTTCACGCGCTGGCAGACCAAGGAGCTGTTGGTCGCGGGCGCGGTCGATGTGCTGCAGAACGATCCCGACTGGACCGGCGGCATCAGCGAACTGGTCAAGGTGATTCACCTGGCGTCGGCCTTTGAGGCGCCGGTTGTCGCTCACGGCCACTCGCTGCTGGCCGCGCTGCACGTGGCGGGGGCGCAGTCGCCCGCGGCCGTGCCGTATGTGGAATACCTGGTGCGCCATCAGCCCACCAAGCAGAACTTCCATACGGTGCAGGTTGCGCCGCACAACGGCGCGGTCAGCCTGCCGAGCGCGCCGGGGCTGGGGCTGGCGCTGGACGAGCAGGCCATTGCGCGCACCAGGCAGATCACATTCTGACGCGGGAGGGCGACGCCATGCGAGTCTTGGTGACGGGGATCAGCGGGAGGATCGGGGCGAACCTAGCGAAGGCGCTGGTCGAGGCCGGGCACGCGGTGCGCGGGCTGGTGTGGACGCGCGACCGGCGGTCGGACAAGCTGGCGGAGCTGCGCGTCGAGTTGGTGGAAGGCAGCCTCACCAATCGCGGCGACGTGGATGCGGCGATGGCCGGCATGGAGGCGGTCTGTCACCTGGGCGCGGCCTTTCAGGGCGGCGGTCCCTTCACCACGGAGGAGTACTTCGAGATCAACGTGCGCGGCACGTTCAACATGCTGGAGGCGGCCAAGCAACGTGGTCCCGGGCTGCGCCACTTCATGTTTGCCTCGACCGACGCCATCTACGAGAAGTATGTGCCCGGCGGTCTGGCGGAGCCGATCCGCGAGGACGCAATGCCGCTGGAGTCGCGCGGCCACTATGCCGTCAGCAAGCACGTGGCCGAGGAGCTGTGCCGCGGCTATGCCCGGACCGAGGGGATGCCGCTCACGGTCTTTCGCTTTGCCATGACAATGGCAGGGGAGGAGATCCTCGACTTCCCCCAGTTCTACCTGCCGTATTGGCGCGGTGTCTATGCCGACCGCACAGACCCCGCCGCGGTAGCCGTGCACGCACAGTTGGACGCCGCCGCGGCGCGTTACGGCGACAAGTGTTTGATCCTGGCGCGGGACGAAGCCGGGCGCAGCTATAAGAAGCACATCGCCGATGTGCATGACATCGTGGCCGGGTTCATGGCGGGCTTGGGCAAGGCGGCCGCGCTGGGCGAGGTCTTTCAACTGGCCGCGCCGCGGCCGTACACCTGGGAAGAAGCCGTCCCGTACCTCGCGGGCAAACTGGGCCTGCCGTGGATCGACGTGCGGCTGGCCGGTCACATCCCCACCTATTACGAGTTCGATGTGAGCAAGGGCGCGCGCCTTATCGACTATCGGCCCAGCTACGACATCTTCCGCATGATTGACGAAGGCTGCGCGCTGCGCGCCGGGCAAGCGGTGGACGTGCTGCCGACCCATGCGCGGCGGGCGGGCTAGAAGGAGGTTGCGATGCGTTTGGGCGGCAGAGTAACGCCGGCGGCCCCAGGGCCGGAGGAATGGATCGCCGCGGTGCAGGCGAAGGAGTATCGCGCGGCGTATTGTCCGGTAGACGTGACGGCGTCGCCGGCAGCCATCGCGGCCTATCGCGCGGCCGCGGCGGACGCGGACATCGTCATCGCCGAAGTGGGCGTGTGGAACAATCCCCTGGCCCCCGACCCCGCGGAGGCCCACGCCGCCTATGCCAAGTGCGTTGCCAGTCTGGCCCTGGCCGACGCGATGGGGGCACGCTGCTGTGTGAACTTGGCCGGGTCACGCAGTGAGTTCTGGGCGGGGCATCACCCGGACAACTACGCCGACGCCACGTTTGACCTGGTGGCGGCGACCACACAACGCATCATCGACGAGGTACAGCCGCGCCAGACGTACTACGTGCTGGAGACCATGCCGTGGCTGCTGCCCTATTCGATTGAGAGCTATCGCCGTCTGGTGGAAGCCATCGACCGGCCCCACTTCGCTGTTCACTTTGACCCGGTGAACCTGGTCAACAGTCCGGCCCTGTACTATGGCAACGCCGCCTTGATCCGTGACTTCGTGGCGACGTTCGGCCCCACGATCCGCAGCGTGCATGTCAAGGATGTGATCCTGCATCAAGGGCTGACGGTCCACCTGGACGAGACGCGGCCAGGCACGGGCAACCTGGCCCTGGATGTCCTGTTGACCCAACTAGCGACCCTGGACCCGGACCTGCCGGTCATGCTGGAGCACCTGCCGACCGACGCCGAGTATGACGCGGCGGCCGCGCATGTGCGGGCGGTCGCGCATAGTCTGGGGCTGGCCGTGTGACCGCAGCCTGACTGCCTACGATCGCGTGTCGGAGACTGCGACGGGGATGGCCGCTTGCCGGTCATCCCCGTCGTGTTGTCGGTCGCGTCTACTCCTCCTCCTCAGGTTCCAACGCCGCCAGTGTGCGCGAGAGGTCGGCCAAGACATCCTTCTCGCTGCGCGCCTGGAAGCGTTGCCAGAGATAGTCGGCGATGGCGCGCGGCTCGGCGGCGACGCCCTGGAGCGCAAAGTACTCGCAGACGCGCTGCACGTCGCGCGCTAGGATGGCGCGGGCGTGCGTGTTGCCGATGGCGCTGGTGACTTGGGGGAAGTCGATGATGGTCATCTTGCCTTCCCAATACAGGATGTTGTAGGCGCTCAGATCGCCATGCACCTGATTGGCAGCCAACATGACCTCGATATTATGGACGACTTCCTCCAAGAGCAGGCGCGCCACGGCGGGCGTCAGATGGACTTCGTGCAGTGTGGGCGCGGCGCGCTGCGCGTCGCCCACATACCCCATGAGAATGGCGTTTTCCGCCGCCGCGATGGGGCGGGGGACCGCCGCGCCCGCGGCGTGCAGGTGTTGCAGCGTCGTGTATTCGTACATCAGCCACGACGTATGCGCGACCTGGACGCCGAACGCGCTCTTCTTGCCCAGGGCGCGCATGATGCGATGGTCGTTCTGCTTGACGACGTGCCCGTCGGCACTGAGCACTTCGCGCCCCTCGCGGTACATCTTGTCATTGCGCAAGTTGCGGAACTGGCGCGGGCGGTAGACCTTGGCCGCCACTAACGGCGCGCCGGCTGCGGGGCCACCCATGCAGCGGTAGACGTTCGCTTCCTTGCCGCCCTTGACGATGGCAAGCACATCCCGAATCAGGTCGAGATCGTAGAAGGGCGTCAGCGATTCGCGCAGCCAGACGGCCTCAAAGCGCGCCGGCTGATACGTCGTCTTGAAGCCCAGCTCTTGGCTGGAGACTTCGTCGGTCAGATGCCGGATTTCGGCTTCGGCGTCGCGCGTGAGGCGCGGCCGTGCCTTACGCGGCTTGGCCGCGCGGGCTGCCTCGGCCCAGTCCGGGTCATAGAACTGCTCGTACTCGTCGTAAGTCGTACGTTTGTTGCCGGAAAGTGATCGGTCGGTCACCGGAGTATTCCCCATAGAAAGTGTAAGAATGGGCATGGCACAACAGATGACGCGGCGCACCGCGCGGCGTCGAACCCCCTGGGGTGACACGAACTTCTTTGACAGACATACTGTGCTCTCCTTTCGCATTCGGCGAAACCAATCAAAAACGGCCACAAGGACGGAGTGGTCCCTGTGGCCGGAATAAGTGCGGCGACTGGCGGCGGACGGCGCGTGTCACGCGGCGCCCGCGGGCAACAAAAAGCCACAGGGCATTACGCGCCTGTGACCGAGAACGGCTTGACGATGGCCCTATATCGGGCGGGCTACGGATTCAGTTGTCGCGCGGACGGTTGTGGGTCCGGGCTTAGGCTGCATCCTGGCAGACGGATGGCAGGCGCGCGGGCATATTCGGTTGAGCAGTGGGGTTTTTCACTTGGGCTGCCACACACGCCTCCTTCGTCTAGTGCAAATAACAACGTACAACGCAGTGGGCGCAACGAACGATGCGCTCCACACAAGGGACAATATCACACGCTGCTGTGCGGCGCAAATTCACTTCTCGCCGGCAAAATAGGCCAGCGCCACGGAGATGTCGTCGCCGCTGCCGCCTTCCGAGGTGCGGTGGAGCCAGTGTGTCAGCCGGTTTTGCGTGTGACCGGGGCCGCGCTTGCGGAGGGCGGCGAGGATGTCGGTGGCGGCGGCCTGAAAGCCGTCTTCGTCGGCAAAGGAGTTCTTGTAGCCGTCGGTCGCCAACATGATCAGCGCGGGCACGCGATCGATCAGCGGCTGAAAGTAGACGCGCACATCTTTCCAGGCGTTGGGGCTACAGAGCGAAGTCGTCTGATTGGCGACCAGGCGCGGGT
>CAYJQA010000198.1:6977-9083 GCA_964372065.1 uncultured Litorilinea sp. | reverse complement strand
GCGGACACGCCCGTCCGGGCTGTCGTACTGGTCCACCACACTGGCCGCGGCGCGCGCCCGCGCGCGCGCGGTGAGCACTTGGCTCTCATAGCTAAACTGGCTCGGCGCGACCACGTCGTGGGGCGCGACCTCGCCTTCGCGCAGTTGGACCTGGCTGCCAAACGGGGCCTGCCACGACAGCAGCCCCACCAGCAAGATGCCAATGGACGCGGTCAAGGAGACGACTAGTACCTTGTCTACCCAAGCGCCGTCCCGCACCCGAACCCATTGCCGCATAATCAAACCTTCATCCGGGCCATGTCCCGGTCAACCACCTAAGAGGCGGCGCACGACTTGACTGACCAGCTTGCCGTCGGCCGTCCCCGCCACGCGCCCCATCAGGACGGGCATCACCTTGCCCAAATCGCGGGCGGAGGTCGCGCCCGTGGCCGCGATCACCTCACGCGCCAGCGCCTCGACCTCGCCCTCGTTCAATTGACGGGGCAAATAGCGTTCCAACACGGCCAGTTCGGCCTGCTCTTGACCGGCCTTGTCCGGCGCGCCCAGCCGCGCGTATTCGGCGGCGGCCTCGCGGCGGCGTTTGGCCTCGCGCTGCAGCACGGCGAGCACCTGGTCGTCGCTCAGCGCGTGATCAGCCCCGGCCTTGCTGGCCTCGGTCAGCGCCGTCTTGACGCTGCGCAGGGCCAGTTTAGCCACGGTGTCTTGGGCGCGCATGGCGTCGTGTAGATCGGCGTCGATGCGGCCCCAAATCGAGGTATGTTCAGCACTTGTCATGAGTTGACTCAACTTGTCGGGTGATTCGCGTAAAGATGACACCGGCGTCTAGCCGATCTCCTTACGCAAAGTAGGGTCGAGGCGGCGCTGGACCTGCGCGTCGCCCCAAGCGACGATCGCATCCTGATAGCGCATAAAAACCACCACTAGCCCGATGAGCAAGGCCAACACCAACGCCAGTTGCCACCAGGTGAGAAACATAACGCCGGCGCCTGCCGCCGCGACCACAAACGCCGTGGGCACACGCACGATCAGGGTGATGGCGAGGATCTTAAACAATGACACACGCGCCATCCCGGCCATGTAATAGGGCACATCGCCGGTCGGCCCCAAGAGCAATATAAACCAGACCAGGGTGCTGGTGGAGTGAGTGACGCGCTCCCAGCGCGCCAGCCGCGCGTGCCCGATCAGATACTCGGCGGGCGGGCGACCATAGCGACGGGCCAAGCTAAAGGCCAACGTCCCGCCCAACACCAAACCCAGGCTGCCCCATAGCCCGCCCCACAGCGGCCCATAGAGATACCCGGCGGCCATCTGCACTACATAACTGGGGATGGGCGCGACCAGGATCTGCAGCGCGTTCACCGCCACCAACGCCAACGGTCCCAGCCAACCCAACCCATGCACCCACGCGGCCAGCGCCTGCTCGTCGACCAGGACCGGCCACCACCGCGGCGCGGTGACCGCCAACGCGCCGATGACGCCGATCAATACAGCCAGACCCACCCGGTCGGTGGCGCGACCCAACCAGGCCGGGCGGTGATCCGGCCGCGTCCGCTCTGTTGTGCCTGTCTGCCCGTCCGTCATGTCCATCATTACGTCCAAATCCGTGCGATCATTATACCCCCGCCCGCCGACCTGTCAACCAAAGTAGGCAAAGGCAGGCACTGCAAAAGAAAGGCTCTCCGCTCCTACCACGCCGCGACCGGGTTCTCCAGCCCGCCGAGACCGGCGATCTCGCCGCGGATCACATTGCCGGGGGCGAGTGGACGGGTTGCGTGGCGCGGCGGATCATAGCATCACGCCTCGCGACGCGCAACGGCCCGGTCACGCATGCGCGACCAGGCCGTTCTGTTCTCATTTCTCGTCACGGTCAACCGACCGGAGAGATCTCGCGCCGCGCGCGGGGTGACCGCGCCATTACGACATTCCCGCGGCCTTGGCGCGCCGCGGCGTACGCTGCGCCGGGGCGGCCCGTCCACCCTTCAGACGGGTACGCGCCTGCACCAAGCGGCTCCGCACTGCCGGGATGCGCGCCGCCAGCAGCAGCGCCAGAATCACCGCATAGACCACCGGCTTGCCAAAGGCCACCTTCGACACCCACAGATAATG
>CAYJQA010000198.1:0-6967 GCA_964372065.1 uncultured Litorilinea sp. | reverse complement strand
GTGCAGTTTCTTCCACGTGCGGCCCAACCGCTTCTGCCAGCCCTTGGTGGAGGTGAGCGCCAGCGGCAGCAGGATCAGCAGCGCCAGCAAACCGACCACGATGTACTGCTTGGTCGGCAGCCCATCGGCCAAGATGTACTTCAGGCTAAAGGCGTAATCCAACCCCACAAAGACCAGCAGATGCAGCGTAGCATAGCCAAAGGCATAAAGCCCCAGCGTCTTGCGCAGCCCCACCACCGCCCGCCACCCCGTGAGCGTATTGACCGGCGTCACCGCCAGCGAGGCCAGCAGCGTCAGAATCGCGGCGCTGCCGGTGGCCGCAGTAAAGTCGTCAATCGGGTTGGGGCTGATGGTCCCCGTCAACCACTTCCAGGCCAGCGGCGCAACCAACGCCAACGCCGCGACGTTGGTCAGCAGCCACAGCCATTCACGCCGGAAGTAGGCAGCCACGGCCCGCATTAGTAGTTGATCCTGAGGTCCAGGCCCTCATACAGAGAGGCGACCTCCTCGGCATAGCCGTTGAACATGAGCGTGTCGCGCCGCCCGCTCTCGCCGATGCGCCGCTCCGAAGCCTGCGACCAGCGCGGGTGGTCCACCTCCGGGTTGACGTTGGCATAGAAGCCGTATTCGCGCGGGGCCGCCGCCATCCATGTAGGGATCGGCGCCTCGTCCACCAGGTCGATCTGGACAATGCCCTTGATGCTCTTGAAGCCGTACTTCCAGGGCACGACCAGGCGCAGCGGCGCGCCGTTGGCGGGCAGCAGCAGCTTGCCGTACAGCCCCGTTGCGAGCAGCGTCAAGTCGTGCATGGCCTCGTCGAGGCGCAGTCCTTCCACATACGGCCAGGGCAAAATGCGCCCGTTCTGGCCCGGCATCTGCTCCGGGCGCACAACGGTCGTGAACTTGACGTATTTGGCCTCGGACTTGGGGTCCACTTCCTTCAGCAGCCCCGCCAGCGTGAAGCCCACCCAGGGGATCACCATGGACCAGGCTTCCACACAGCGGAGCCGGTAGATGCGCTCCTCTTGAGGGAAGTTGCGGATCAGGTCGTCCACGTCAAAGGTCTTGGGGTTGTTGACCAGCCCGTCGACCTGGACCGTCCACGGACGTGTAGCAAAATCTTGCGACAGCCGGGCGACTTCCTGCTTATCGGTGCTGAACTCGTAGTAGTTGTTGTAGTTGGTCACATCCTCGTATTCATTCAGCGCATCGCCCAGATCATCCACCGCCGCGCTCGCAAACGGGTCGGCATAAGCCAGCGCCGCGGGCAGGTCGATGGACGGCGGCGCGGACGGCAGCGCCGCGCTGGGAGCCGGGGCCGGGGTGGGCGCACACCCCCCCAGCGCCAGCGCGCCTGCGGCCACCCCGGCCCCCTGCATAAACTGCCGGCGGTTCAGAAAAACATGCTCAGGCGTAATTTCCGACGGCGAAATCTTAACCATAATGGCGTGGTCCCTTTCCTCTCCTAAACAGACAAAGCCGGATAAAGCAACGCCGGGGTGTGAGGATGATGCGAAGACGATACCCGGCACAACCATTCTATTCATAATCCTTAAACGCGGGCTTAAAATATACTAAACATTGGGTGATAAGTCACCCGTACTATCTTTGCAGTTTTGTACATCTTACAGAGGTGACAGTCACTTTCCGAAGTGACTGTCACCTGAGATAGTGCAAACATAGTGTCACCCGGTTGTTAAACTCAAACCACGGTGAAATCTCCATGCAGTCGTAGGGCGGTTGCCTGCCACCCGTCCTTGTCTTGCCCGATGTGCGGTAGAAAACCGCACCTACGGGAATCGTAAGGTCACCCTGGTAACAGAATAGCGAGCGGCAGGGTTAGGCGGCGCGGTTGTGATGGGGTCAATATGGAGGCGGCTTACTGCGTTTGGCGGCGTTGACAGTAGTATGCTACGCGGGATGACGATGTAATGAATCGAGGGGGGCTGCATGGTGCAGCGTCCCTTTGCAATTCACACAGCATTGAGGAACAACAACGATGAGCACCAAAACAAAAGTCCAGGGCATGGGGTCGATCGTCCACAAAGAGGGTGTCGCGTTTCGTGTTTGGGCGCCCCATGCCGAAAAAGTCTCCGTGATCGGCGAATTCAACGACTGGAAACCTACCACCTCGCCCATGGAGTCCGAGGGCAACGGCTACTGGTATCGTAATATGACATCCGCCCAGGTGGGCCAGCAGTACCGCTTCCACTTGGTCACTCCCTATGGCGAGTTCAGTCGCATCGACCCTTATGCGCGTGAGGTGACCAACTCGGTGGGCAATGCCATCATCCACGACCGCGCCTTCGATTGGGAAGGGGACGATTTTGCGCCGCCCAACTGGAACGAGATCGTCATCTACGAGATGCACATCGGTTCGTTCACAGAAGACGCCGCCGAGACCCCCGGGACCTTCGATAAGGTCCTGACGCGGCTCGACCATCTGAAACGGCTGGGGGTCAACGCCGTCCAGATTATGCCGGTGGCCGAGTTTGCGGGTGACCGTTCTTGGGGCTATAACCCGGCGCACATTTTTGCGGTGGAGAGCGCCTATGGCGGGCCTAACGGCTTGAAGAACTTCGTCAAGCGGCTGCATCAAGCAGGCATTGCCGTGATCATGGACGTGGTCTACAACCACTTTGGCCCCAGCGACCTGGAGCTGTGGCGCTTCGACGGCTGGAGCGAGAACGATGGCGGCGGCATCTACTTCTATAACGACTGGAAGGCCGAAACGCCCTGGGGCCATAGCCGTCCCGACTACGGCCGCGACGAGGTGCGCCAGTTCATCCACGACAACGCCATGATGTGGCTGGACGAGTATCACATGGACGGGCTGCGCTATGATGCGACGGTCTATATCCGCGCCGTCAAGGGGCCGGGGGCCGCGGATCTGCCCGAAGGCTGGAGCCTGCTACAGTGGATCAACGGCGACATCGCCGAGCGTTTCCCCGGCCACATCATCATCGCCGAGGACTTGCAGAACAATGAGTGGCTGACCAAGAGTGTGGGCGAAGGGGGCGCGGGTTTCAGCGCACAGTGGGATGCGGCCTTTGTCCATCCGATCCGCGCTGCGGTCACGGCGGTGAACGACGCCGACCGCTCCATGCCGGCCATCGCCCAGGCGGTCCAGTTCAAGTACAACAATGCCGCCTACCAACGCGTCGTCTACAGCGAATCGCATGACGAGGTGGCGAATGGCAAGGCGCGCGTGCCGCAGGAGATTACGCCCGACAATCCCACCAGTTGGTTCGCCCAGAAGCGATCCACCCAGGCTGCCGCGCTCGTCTTCACCGCGCCCGGTATCCCCATGCTCTTCCAGGGGCAGGAATTCCTGCAAGGCGAGTGGTTTCAAGATGCGGTCCCGCTGGACTGGGACAAAAGCGAGGAATTCCGCGGCATTAGCCGTCTTTACCGTGACCTGATCCGGCTACGCACCAACCGCAGCGGCGTGACCCGCGGGCTGACGGGGCAGCACGTCCAGATGCACCATGTCAACGACGCGCAGAATGTAATTGCATTCCGCCGTTGGGAGGCGGGTGGCCCCGGCGATGAAGTGGTGGTCGTCGCCAATTTCGCCAATGCGCCGGTGGAGAGCTACCAGATCGGCTTCCCGTCGGCGGGGCTATGGAAGGTGCGCTTCAACAGCGATTCCCACTTCTACAGCCAGGACTTTGGCGACTACCAGGCGAACGACGTAGAAGCCGCCCCCGGCGACTATGACGGGCTGCCTGCCCACGGCACCATCAACGTCGGCCCCTACAGCATGATCATTCTCTCGCAGAACAAAGAGTAGGGATCGCCTGTCAAGACGTGGGTTTCAAATAGGAGCTAACCCGACTCGCTACTCGCCGGTGAACCGATCAAAGCACATGTCGGCCAAAGGCGCGGCAGCCTGACCGCTGCCGCGCTTGACCGCCCACCCATACCGCATCGCCAGCGCCCGCGACTCGCCCAACATCATCTCCCGTAGTTTGCGCGGACCCAACACTTCCACTTCGGCCCCCCAGCCGCGGATCCAGGGCAGCATCTCGTGCCATTCGGCGATGGGCGCTTCCCACCGGCAGCCGCCATCCTCCAGGTCGGTCACCGTCTCCAGTGGATGCCATACGCTCTCGCGCAGCCGCCGCGTCGCCTGACCCGGCGCAAAGCGCAGCACCACCGTCTCCGGGGCCTCCTCGCCGCCCCAGATGCCCCAGGCATGACGCAACAGCGCGTCTTCGTCAAAGTCGGTGGGCGGGTCAAACGGCCCCAGCAGGTCGGCCTTGACGATGCGGTCCAACTTGAGCGTGATGACCCGCTGCGCCCGGTCGCTGCGCCCGATCAGGTAGACGCCGTCGGTCCAGGGCGACGGTTCCAGCAGATACGGCTCGAAGCGATGCGTACGGGTGACGCCGTCGCGCACCGCGCAATATTCCAGCTTGATCCGCCGCGTCTCGGCCCACGCCGTGGCGACCGCGACAAAGACCGCGCTGCGGGCCGGGTCTTGGCGCTGGCTGAGGATGCGATCCGCTGCCCGCACCAACCGTTCGGTCATGGGTTGGCGGAGCGCCACCGACAGCTTTTCGATCGCGCTCGCCACATATGGGTGCGACTGCCGCGCCTGCTGCGCGGTGCGCCGCGCCGCCAGGTAGAGGCTGAGCGCCTCGGCCAGGTTGAGGCGCAGATTGCTGATGTACGCGCCCCGGTCGATGCGATGGCGACCGGAGTCATCTTGATAGATGCGGATGCGCCCTTCCAACTCGATGCGGTCGCGGTAGACGGTCGTGCGATCCACGCCGAGACGGTCGGCCATCTCCATATCCGAATAGCTGCGCAGCAGGTAGAGATACTCCATCTCTTGCAAGCGTTCGGCGCGGGTCATGGCGTGGCTCATGGTTCGGCTCCTCTTGGGTAGGCAGTGGCCGCCGTTGCTTCCCCACCGGAAGGGAGGGGAGGCCGCCGGCGTCGGGGGCTACACCGGCGGCCCCAGGCATGACGCCCATGCCTAAGGATAGGCTCCCATAAGACTGTTGCAGGTACTGCAACACAGGACCAAAGAGCGCGCGGCAAGCCGTGTCGCCGGCCAGGCGGGGAACCGCGGCCTCACACGGGACGCAGATGCTCGGCGAGAAACGCCGACGTTAGCGCCGCCACGGCGGGATCGGTAAACTTGCCGTGACCCGCGCCGGTCACCGTGTAGAACGTTACCGGCACGCCCGCGGCCGTCAACGCCGCCGCCAGCAGCTCGCTTTGATGGTAGGGGACCAGCGGGTCCCGGTCGCCGTGCACAATCAGAAATGGGGGCGCGGCGGGCGACACGTAGGTGATGGGGTTGGCCGCGGCCACCCGATCCGGGTGCGCTTGGATCGGACCGCCCACCAGTTCCGATTCGGGCGAATCGGCGGCGTCATGCACCATGCCGTCGGGCAGGCGATGGCCGTCCATCTGCAAGAAATCGGTCGGCCCAAAATAGTCCACCACCGCCTGTACCCGACTGGACACGCCCAGCTGCTCGCCCACCTCTAGCGCGGCCACGTCGCCGGTCGTGCCCAGCAGCGCGACCAGATGGCCGCCCGCGGACTCGCCCCACGCGGCAAAGCGCGACGGGTCCAGGCGATACGTCGCGGCATGGGCGCGCAGCCAGCGCACCGCGGCCTTGCAGTCCTCAATCTGGGCCGGAAAGCGGGCGTGCTGGCTCAAGCGGTAATTGAGCGACGCCACCGCATAGCCCTCCTCCAGGTAATCCAGCGGGACCTTGTCTGCCTTGCTGCCCTGCCGGAACGCGCCGCCGTGAATCCAGATGATCAGCGGCAGGGAGTCGCCCGCCGACACGTGCGCAGGGGGCAAATAGAGGTCGAGCGTCTGGCGCGGGTGTCCAGGGGAAACATAGGGGATATCGCGTAGGGTGTGCATTGGCAGTGTCATCTTGGCGGCCCCTTCATTCTCCGCGGCTGCATCCATGCGCGGGCGTGTGCGTGTGATATAGTCATAGTCAAACACACGATCCCATCACTGCACAAACGCCTGTGTACAGGAGGCCGTCATGAAGAAATCCGGGATTCTCAATCAGCCCATCGCCGCCGTCATCGCGGGCATGGGCCACACCGACACGCTGGTGATCGGCGACGCCGGGCTGCCCATCCCGGCGGGACCGGCGCGCATCGACTTGGCGCTGACGCCCGGCACGCCGGCCTTCCTGGACGTGCTGGCCGCCGTCCTGGGCGACCTCAAGGTGGAGCGCGCCATCGTCGCGACCGAGATGCTCACGGCCAGCCCCGCCGTTTACGCCGCGCTGCGCCAACTGCTGGGCGACGTGCCGGTCGAGACCGTGCCCCATACCGAGTTCAAACAGCAGACGCGCAGCGCCCAGGCCGTCGTGCGCACCGGCGAATTCACACCCTATGCCAATATCATCCTGGTCGCGGGCGTCATCTTCTAGGCTCGACTTTGTACAAACGTATTGAGAAAGAGGAGGTAGGCTAAGCTAAACCAGAGACCTAACGACCAAGAAAGGCGCTCCAGATGCCCAACCTACCCTCCTCCATTATGACACTGATGCAACCATTTCGACCACTCTTCCAGCAGCAAACATGGCGCAAGGTGCTGGTGATCGGTGCGATCCTGGCGCCTGGCAAGCGCACGGTGACGGCGGCATTGCGGGCGGTAGGTCTCGCCGGGGAAGACAATCAGGCGGCGGAAGAAATAGCGATACTTGGCAACCGAGTTGGCGCTGAACTCCAGTTGCCTGTCCAGCCAGTAGCCGTCCAGCCAGTAGCCGTCCAGCGCCGTGGACAACGGCATGGTTAAGTGGTTTCCGGCCATCAAAAAAGCCTCGCTTTCAGCACGCATCGGCTGAAAACAAGGCTTCTTGACACCCGCCGCCTCTGGACAACCCAGGGGCAGCGAGTCAGGCTGGTCGGGGCGAGAGGATTTGAACCTCCGACTTCTTCAACCCCATTGAAGCGCGCTACCAAGCTGCGCTACGCCC
>CAYJQA010000197.1:0-9089 GCA_964372065.1 uncultured Litorilinea sp. | reverse complement strand
CCGCACGCTCGCTCCTGATGCTCGTGCGGTTGGAAAACCGCACCTACGTAACCGATTCTTTTCTTGGCGTGCTTGGCGTCTTTGCGAGAGATTTTCTGCGCTTTGGCACGGGATTTGACAGGTTTCGCCGCCTGGCGGTATAGTCTGCCTTAACAATTGAATCGCGTGCTCTTATCCAGAGAGGTGGAGGGACCGGCCCTGTGAAACCTCGGCAACCTGGTGTGGATGGCGAAGTCGCCGCCCGCCCAAGGTGCCAAGTCCGGCAGAATGATCTGGAAGATGAGAGAAGCGGACGCACTCTGCGGACCGGACCCTTGTGCCCCTCTCATCAGATGTTGGATGAGGGGTTTTTTTGTTAACATGGACGCTTACCAGCGAGTAGCTAGGGAGGAACGGCTCTTATGCTCGTCATGAAATTTGGCGGCACATCCGTGGGCAGCGGCGACGCCTTTGCCCAGGTCGCATCCATCGTCGCCGGCAAGGTCGCCGAACAGGCCGCCACGCCGCGGCCCGGCGTCGCGGTCGTCACCAGCGCCATGAGCGGCGTCACCAACCTACTGATCGACGCCGCGCGCCGCGCTGCCGGCGGCGATGACGCGTTCTACCTGGAAGCCGCCGAGACCCTGCGCGTCAAGCACCACTCCGTCGCCGGGCAGTTGATCGACGCGGGGGGCTACCGCGCGGCGGGGGGCGGCGGGGCCGACGACCGGCTGGCCGAGTTCACCCGCCTCTGTAGCAGCATCGCCGTCCTGGGCGAGCTAACCAACCGCGGGCTGGATGTGGTCAGCGGGCTAGGCGAACGGCTGGCCGCGCCCCTCCTGGCTGCCGTCCTGCGCGCCCGCGGCATCCCCGCCGAGTATGTGGACGCCACCGAAATCGTCGTCACCGACAACATCTTTGGCGGCGCGGCCCCGCTCATGGACCTCACCACGGCGCGCAGCCGGGCGCGCCTCCTGCCCCTCATCGAACGGGGCATCGTCCCGGTCGTCACCGGCTTCATCGGCGCGACGGTGGACGGCGTCCCCACCACCCTGGGGCGAGGCGGTTCCGACTATTCCGGCGCGATTGTGGGCGCGGTCTTGGGCGTGGACGAAATCCAGATTTGGACCGACGTCAACGGCGTTATGACCGCGGACCCGCGCGTCGTCCCCAACGCGCGCAGCCTGAAGCAGTTGAGCTACGAAGAAGTGGCCGAGTTGGCCTACTATGGGGCCAAAGTGCTCCATCCCAAGACCGTCACCCCGGCCATCGACCATCACATCCCGCTGCGCGTGCTCAACACCTTTGAGCCGTCCCATCCGGGCACCAGCATTGTGGAAAAAAGCGACGGCGCGGCCGCGGGCATGGTCAAGGCCATGACCTTTATCCGCGACATGAACATGGTCACGGTCGCAGGCAAGGGCATGATCGGCGTACCGGGCATCGCCGCGCGCACCTTCCAGTCCGTCGCCCAGGTCGGGGCCAACGTGCTCATGATCAGCCAGAGCAGCAGCGAGCAAAGCATCTGTTTTGTCGTGCCCCACTGCTCTGCCGACACAGTGATCGGTGCGCTGCGCGCCGAGTTCAAGACCGAGTTGGAACGCCACTACATTGACCGCATCGACGGCCAAAGCCAGGTCGCCATCATCGCCGTCGTCGGCGGCGGGATGCGCGGCACGCCGGGGCTGGCCGCCAACATTTTCCGCGCCGTGGGCGGGTCCGACATCAACGTCATCGCCATCGCCCAGGGCAGCAGCGAAGCCAACGTCAGCTTGGTCGTGGAAGAAAGCCGCGCCGCCGAAGCCGTGCGCGCCATCCACGCGATCTTCAACCTGCACCAGCCCACCGCCGAGCGCGCCAAGCAAGCTCCCGCCTGAGAAAAGAGTCTCACGCAAAGAGCGCCAAGAACGCTAAGAAGAACGAAACAAGGTTGTCATTCCGCGCCCAGAGAGATTCCTCGTCGCGGGGAGCCCCCTGGGCCCCTTCTAAGGACACGCGGATCGTAGGTGCGGTTTTCCAACCGCACGAGTCGCCCCGGCGGTCGGGAGACCGCCGCTACGGAAATCGTCATGTCCTCGCGTTCTTTGCGCCGGAACCCGGCGTGGGATACTCGGAATGACAACGCATCGGCAATGTCATTCCGAGCGTAGCGAGGAATCCCTCCCTTTGGTCGGAATGACAGACAGCCTTATCCTTTTCTGTCTCTTCTTTGCGCTCTTTGCGGCTTGGCGTGAGACCTCTCCCTTCCCTCCTCTTCTCCTTGTCAGCGCGGTGTCAGCGATCCGCACTTGAACTTCTGCCCAATTCGGCGCACAATACCGGTGGGATGGCGTGATTCCCACCTCCCGCCGCTTACATCATGCGCAACTTGCGACTGCTGCTAGGGCTGATCAGCTTGACATCGATGCGCGCCTTCGGGGGCAAGCTTCTCGGCAAAGCGCGCTGGGTCTATGGCCTGGCGCTGGCGATCTTGGGCGCGACCGGGACCTTTTTGGGCGTGCCGCAGCTCAACACCCGCATCCGCACCGAAATCCCGGTGGTGCGCTGCTGGGCTCCCGTGCCCATGGACAACGCCAAATTCACCCTCGCCATGACGCCTTTTGTCGTCGTCAACGAAAAGGGGCATGTCAGCGCCAACCACGACGGCTATGAGTTGGCGCGCCTGCTCTACACCCGACTCGACACCGCGTTTGGCGAAATGGATCTCACCCTCCCCTACGAACTGCGCAGCCCGGATCACACCTGCGCCATCAAGGGCCGCGACCCGGCGGCGCGCGCCGCGGCCGCCGCCGAAGTCGCCGAGACCCTGGGCGCGGACGTGCTCATCTACGGCGCGGTAGTCATGGAAGACGGCCGCGCCCGGCTCTACCCGGAATTCTATGTCGCCTACAAAGGCTTTGAGCAGGCCGGTGAGCTGGTCGGGCCGCATGAGATGGGCCGCCCGCTGCGCGTCGAGCTGCCGGTGGCGATGGACGACATCAAGGCGCTGCCCGACCATCCGCTCAACGCCCGCGCGCGTGCCCTCAGCTACATCGCGATGGGTCTCGCCGCCTATGCCGTGGACGACATGACGCAGGCCGAGACCTACTTCCTAGAAGCCGAGGCCACTCCCAATTGGGCGGAAAGCGCCGGTAAGGAGTTGGTCTATCTCTTCCTGGGCAACACGGCCAGCAACCTGGCCGCCAACACTCTGGACAACACCTATGTAGCCGAAGCCATCGGCTACTATGACCAGGCCCTGGCCCTCGACGGCGACTTTGCCCGCGCCCTGGTGGGCCGCGCCAACGCCGCCTATCAACAGGCGCTGGGCGATCTCCAGACGCGCAAAGCCAGCGAGGTAAACGACGAGATCCTGGATGGGGCCGAGGCCATGTACCGCCATGCGCTGGAAGTCCCCGCGCCGGACGCCGCCGAGATCCCGCTCAAGGTCCATTTCGGACTGGGCAATGTCTTCTTGGTGCGCCACTATCTCTTTGGCGCAGACTGGCTGGAACAGGCGCGCGCCGAATACCAGTCCCTGCTCACAGCGTATGACGCCGGCGGCGTCCGCAATGTGGACCTGATCGGTCACGGCTATGCTCGCCTCGGCCTGATCGCCGCCCAGATCGACGAGGACGTGGACGCGGCCATCCCCCTCTACGAAGCCGCCATTGATCTGGTCACGCCGCGCTGGCAGTCCTACTATCACATTGACCTGGGCGACCTCTACGCCGCCCACGATGCCCCCGACGATGCCCGTTTCCATTACGAAGAGGCGCTCTCGATTGCCGAACTCTATGGCCGCAACGATATGTTGACCCGCGCCGAGGAACGGCTGGCGAAGCTGCCCTGACCGGCGCACCCAGTCCAACCAGGGGGAAGGACCACCCATGCCCACGCGCCGCACCGTCGCGTTGATCGGGTTCCTGGCGCTGACCGCGCTGCTGTGCGGTTGGCGCATGGCCGCGGCGCAGGCCGGTTCCGCCTGCCGCAATGACGCCGCGCCCATCGACCGGCCCGGTCTCGCTGCGCCGCCTACCCTGGCCCCCAACACAGCCTACACCGTCACCTGGCGCTTGCTTAACACCGGCGACTGCACCTGGGGCGACGGCTATGCCCTGACGCCCATGGACGCCGCCGCGTTAGGCGACCCGTCTGCGCCCCTCACCGCCGCGGTCGCGCCCGGCGACACGCTGACCGTCACGCTGACCGTCAGCGCGCCCGTCACGCCCGGCTATCACCAGGGCGTCTGGCGGCTAACCGACGCCGCGGCCGCGCCCTTTGGCCCCTGGCTGCCGCTGGAGATCGACGTCGCCGGGGATGCGGCCAATGCCGACGCCGCGGTGGGCGATGTGGCGCTGCCCGAAGTGCTCGCCATGAGCGGCTTCGGCTTCATTGCGCCCGACGATGCGCTGTACTATTACGAAGACCCCTGCCTTGCCACGGGCGACGCGCCCGCGTGGGTGGTGGGCGGCTTCGACTACATCGGTCGGGAACGGCGACGCCTGTTCCATCTCTGCAACGTGACGCCGGACAGCGCCGTCACCGTCACCTTGACCACGCCGACCGGCGACGTATTCACGCGCACCCTGACCGTCCCCGCCCCCGTGGACTTCACCGACGCCAACGGCGCGGCCTATACCCGCGCCATCCTCACCGTTCGCCCCGGTTGGCTGGCCGACGCCGCGCCCGGCCGGTGGACCCTCAGCGCCGACCTCGCCGCCGGCGCGGTCACGGTTCCCTTTGCGCTCGCGCCCCTGGTCAATCCGGCCAGCGGCGCGTCACGCTGGTTGGACAACCGGCCCGTTGCCCCGATGGACCCCTTCGCCGCGGGCGCGGGCTGTCACTACAGCTATGCCGCGGGCGAGCCGTTTTTTATCACCGGCCACGGCTTCCCACCCGCCGCGCCGGTGCAGTTGGGCGTCTATGAAACCCGTCTCGGCGTCTACTACTTCGCCGAGCGTCTGCAAGTCGTCACCGACGCCGCGGGCAGCTTCCGCAAGCTGGCGACCGCGGGCGACCCCGGCCAGGCGTACAGCGTCTACCTGCTGGACAGGCTGGACCCCGCCGCCTTTGCCCCTGACGGCGTGAGCTATGACCCCTTCCTGCCTACAGACGGCCTGGCGTCGCTCACCGACTGCTACACCGTGCGCCCCACGGACGCTGCGCCGCCGCTGCGGGTGGCCTTTGCGTCCGGCGCGGCGGGCGCGGCCGAAATCGGCTACTTCGCGCCGGACAGCGCCTGGATACCCTACGTCACTCAGGGCTTTGGCGCGTGTGATGCGGGCGCGCCCGCTTGGACCGCCGACGGCGGCCTGGTCTACCATAGCAACTGCGCCGGCTCCTATGACCTCTACCGTCACCCCGACCCCCGCGCGCTGGATGCGCTCGACGCGCCGGAGGTGACCGCTACGCCGATTTTGACCACGCCCGACTTTGACGAGACCGATCCGGCCGTCGCCGCCGATGGGCGCATCGTCTTCCGCCGCGCCCCCGCGGGGACGGAGCTGACCGCCGCGGGCGAGTTGTGGCAGTTGGACCCCGGCGCGACCGAACCCGTCGCGCTAGGTATCCAGGGCCACGCGCCCGCCTGGTCGCCCGACGGGACGCAGATCGCGTACATGGCCGACAGCGGCGGGACCTGGCAGGTCTACGTCTATGACGTGGCGACGGCGACGGCGCAGTTAGTCAGCGTGGCTTGCCCCGGCCATTGCCGCTATCCGGCCTGGTCGCCCGACGGGATGCAGCTAGTCTATAGCGCGACCGTCGCCGGGGACGACCTGACGCCCGCCGGTCTGTGGCTGGCGACCCTGGCCGATGGCGCGGTCGTGCCCTGGCACAGCGGCGCGTATGACCGGCCCGACTGGTCCGCCACGGGCTGGGTGATCTTTACGGGGCCGGATGGCCTCTATCGCGCCCGGCCCGATCGCCCCACGCCCGCCCCGGCGCGCTATCTGCGCGACCCGGCGATCACCTTTGGCGACCCGGCCTGGTCTTATTGAACACCCATCATCTTCGCTGTTTGCGGCCCGCCGTATGAGGAGACAAGGATATGCGGAACCGTCTCTCCCTGCTGCTTGCGTTGCTGCTGGTCTGCGCCGCCCTGCTCTGGTGGACGCTGGACGCCGCCGCCCAGGACACGGCCTGCACCAACGCGGCCACGCTGGTGGACAAGCAACTGCCCGACCCCGATCAGCCCCTGGCCCCCGGCGCGGCCTTTACCGTGACCTGGGAGTTGGAGAACACCGGCGATTGCACCTGGACCCGCACCTATCGTCTGCTCCCCGTGGACGGCGACCGGATGGGCGGCAAAGCGCGCTATCCGCTCACGACCAATGTGCGCCCCGGTCGCACGACGGCCTTGACCCTGGCCCTGGCCGCGCCCGCTAGCCCCGGCTTTCACCAGAGCATCTGGCGGCTCAGCGACGCCGCCGACGGCGTCCCCTTTGGCCCCTGGCTGGCGATTGAGGTGGATGTGGCCGAACCGGACGCGGCCCTGGCCGCCGACGACGTCATCCTGCCCGAAGTGCTGGTCTTGGGCGGACGCGGCGGGGGCGGCGGCGACTTTGTGGCCGACCCGTGCATCGTGGATGGCGTGGACGTCAGCGAGCCGACGCTGGTCTGGGAGACCAACCCGGCAGACGGCACGCGCAGCGCCTTCGGCTACCTCTGCGGCTATCCGCTCGACGCCGCCGTCACCGTCACGCTCACCAGCCCCACCGGCGAGACCTTTAGCCGCGTCAATATCGCCGAAGCGGCCAATATCACGCCGGACGAAGGCGACCCCTATACGCGGCCCCTGGCCTTCTTCACGGCCGCGTGGCCCGACCGTGCGCCCTCCGGGCGCTGGATCGTCACGATCACCGACGGCGGCAGCGTCATCACCGACGTCCTCGACGTCCCTGAACCCACGCCGCCCGATTATGGCGACTATGCCCGCCTAACCACCTACCCGGTGGGCAGCATTGACCCCTTCGCCGCGACCGAAGGCTGTAACTATGCCTACACGCCCGGCGAGCAGTTTATCATCGCGGGCGTCAATCTCTCGCGCACCACGACGCTCCACCTGGGCGTCTATCAGGAACGCGCCGGTCTCGAATATCGGCTGGACGCGTTCCGCGTGACCACCGACCGGCGCGGCGAGTTCACCAAGCTCCATACCGCCATCGCGCCCGCCGAGAACTATGGGCTGCCCATCGTCAACCGGATCAACCCCGACGCCTATCTGGAAGGCAGCGAAGCCTACGACCCCTACCTGTCCTTTGAGGATGGCGGCGCATGGGGCTGCTTCACCGTCAAGGCGGACCCGAACGCGCCGCCGCTGCACCTCGCCTACATGGAAGGCGAACCCGGCAAGAACGACGTGCAAGTCCTCCACGTCTACGGCGGCTACACCGACTCGCCCGTTTACGGCGGCGGGGAGTGTGACAGCTTTGCCCCGACTTGGTGGCCCGGCGGCGCATGGGTGGTCTACAGTTCCAACTGCACGGGCGACACCGCAACCGAGTTGCCCTACGCCGCCGCGGACTACGACCTCTATGCCTACGAAGTCTTTATCTGGGACGCGCCGGGCGGCTCGCCCATGACCGACACACCCGATTGGGACGAAACCGAACCCGACATCGCCGCGGACGGGCGCCTCGTCTATAGCGCCGCGCCCGCGGGGGCGCCCCCCGCCGCCGGCGGCGACGACAATCAGCCGCTGGGCATCACGGGTCGCGCCCCGGCCTGGTCGCCCGACGGCACGCAACTCGCCTACATGTCCGACGCCAGCGGCGACTGGCGCATCTATGTCTACGATCTGGCAAGCGGCGAAAGCCGCCTGGTCAGCGCGGAGTGCCCCAGCCAATGCCGCTTCCCGGCCTGGTCGCCGGACGGCGCATGGCTCCTCTACAACACCACGGTCTCCAAAACCGACTTTGCGGCGACCGGGCTGTGGCTCGTCCCGGCGGACGGCAGCGCGCTGCCACGCCTCTGGCTGGACGGTCCCTATGGGCGGCCTGCCTGGTCGGAGACGGGCTGGATCGCCTTCAACGGCCCGGACGGCATCTATCGCGCCCGCGCCGCCGCCGACTCGCCCGTCCCCGAACGCTACCTGATCAACGCTTTCGACGCCGAACGGCCCTACTTGGGACCCGCCTGGTCGCGCTGATCAAAGCGGGCCGGGCATCATCGTTTGATCCGCTAGTTGCCCTGATCGGGCCGACGTTGCCCGACCAGCCCAAAAATGGGCAGAAAAAAGTGCTGGACAGCGTGTATCCTGTTCTGCTATGCTACCGTCGCGGTGTCACGATGTCACCAATCGCAGCGTGCCAGCCAGCCCTCGCCGACGCCGCCCACCCCGTTTGAGCGACTAACAGAATAGGAGAGGTGTATGTACGGCACGATCGCGCGCGTGATCACGCAGCCTGCCAACGTTGGCGACATGCAAGCCGTTGCTCATCGCATGGGGGCGGCCCCCGGCCAGGTCGCCCGTTACGTCTTCCAAACCGATGCGAACCCTGGCGAACTGTGGTTGATCGGCGTCTTTGAAAGCAAGGAAGCGTATTGGGCAAACGCCCGCAGCCCCGAACAGCACGCCCGCTATACGGAACTGCGCGACCTGATGACCGCCGACCCGGAATGGCACGACGGCGCAATCATCGATGTAGCGACGGCGAACAGCAACACCGCGGTCGCGCGTCGCATCTATGACGAAGTGATCAACCAGGAGAATAAGGCAGTCCTCGATGAGGTGATCGCCGCCGCCGCGGTGATCCACGACCCCATGTTGGGGACCGTGCAAGGCCCCGACGGCTTTCGGAAACTACTCGGCATGTTTGATGCCGCTTTTCCGCACCATCGCGTGACCGTTGAGGCGACCGTGGAGCAGGACGATCTGGTCACGATTCTGCACACGCACACCGGCACGCATACCGGCCCCTTCATGAACGCAGCGCCCACCGGGCGGACCGTCGTGGTCAACGGGATTGAGCTTTATCGCCTGCGCGACGGCAAAATCGTCGAGCTTTGGCGCAAGGATGACAATGTGAGTCTGCTCATGCAGTTGGGCATCCCGTCCGCGCCGGGGCAGTAAGCAGTTGCAAACAAAGAGGTGGGCCTATCCCGGCAGCGCCCACACGGTCGCGGGG
>CAYJQA010000196.1:0-9093 GCA_964372065.1 uncultured Litorilinea sp. | reverse complement strand
GTCTACCTCAGCGTCGTGACCGCGGGCCAGGCGCGTCACCGTGTCTAGCGCGACGTGCAGCGGCGTGCGTGTGTAGTCCACTAGATTGAGGCTGACCTGGGGTTGGCCGTCGACCAGCAGCCCCAGCGCCCGCACCGCGGGCAGGCCGCCGTCGCGCTCGCGCACGGCGGCCGCGATGGCCTTGGCCGTCGCCAGGTCCGCGTCGCGCAGATAGATGTTGAACGCGATCAGCACGGGCCGCGCGCCGACGATGACCGCGCCCGCCGGGCCGACAATCGCGGGTCCGAAGTCGGGCGCGCGTTCCGGCTGCGTGATCTCGGCGACCAACGCCTCGAACTGGCCCCGACGCACGTCTGCCAGATTGCGCCGCTCCGGGCGGGTCGCCGCTGCCTCATACAAGTAGACCGGTAGCCCCAACTCCGCGCCGATGCGGCGGCCCAGATCCGTCGCCCACACGGCACACTCCGCCAATGTGATGTTCCGTAGAGGGACCAGCGGGACCACGTCGGTCGCGCCCAAGCGCGGGTGGACGCCGCGCTGCTCAAAGAGATTGATGCGCTCCGCCGCGGTCGCCACGGCGCGCAAGAGCCCCTCGACGACAGCCGGCGGCGGTCCGGCCACGGTCAGCACCGTGCGATTGTGGTCGGGGTCACTGGTGCGGTCCAGCAGGCAGACGCCGGGCGCTTGGATGGCCGCGGCCAGCGCGTCGATGACGTCGGCGCGCCGACCTTCGGAGAAGTTGGGCACGGCTTCGATCAGGGCAGGGCCGGTGGTGGGCAAGGTAGTCGGCATGGCGGCGCTCTCCAGGTAGGACGCAAACAACGCTATCGGCGGACGCGGCTTCGACAGGCTTCCGCGTGCCTATGGTATCATACCCCGCATGACACAAGGGGTGAAGACGACGATGACGACGGAGATGCCCGACCGCGGTCCCGGCGACCTAGCCTGGGACCGTTTTGTCGCGGGGCATCCGCGCGGTCACTTTCTACAGACAAGCGGCTGGGCCGCGCTCAAGGCGGGCTTCGGCTGGCAGGCGAGCCGGGTCACGCTGGGCGAAGATGCAACTCCCACGGCAGGCGCGTCGGTCCTGACGCGGCGCGTGGGCGGGCTGGCGCTGGCCTATGTGCCGCGTGGCCCGGTGGTGGACTGGTCACAGCCGGACGCCGTGGCCGCGCTGCTGGAACGGCTGGACGCCCACGGGCGCGGCCTGGGCGCGGCGGTGCTGCGGGTGGAGCCGGAGTTGGAAGACAGCCTGGCCGCGCGCGACCTGCTGGCGCGCCTGGGCTTTCGCCCCAGTCGCGAAACGATCCAGCCGCCCAGCACGATTCAGGTGGACCTCACTGGCGGCGACGACGCCATCCTGGGGCGGATGAAAAGCAAGTGGCGCTATAACGTGCGCCTGGCCGAGCGCAAGGGCGTGTGCGTACGCGCCGCCACGCGCGAGGATCTGCCCCGCTTCAACGAACTGATGGCCGAGACGGGCAGCCGCGACGGCTTTGCGCTGCACAGCCCGGCCTATTATGCCGCGGCCTTTGACCTGTTGACGCCGCACCACGCCGCCTATCTGCTGGCCGAGGCCGACGGCCAACCCCTGGCCGCGCTGGTCGTGGTGGTCTGTGGCGGGACCGCCTGGTATGTGTGGGGCGCAAGCGGCGGCCGCGAGCGCCAGCGGATGCCCAACCACGCGCTCCAGTGGGCGGCCATGCGCTGGGCCGTGGCGCACGGCGCAACCCGCTATGACCTGTGGGGCGTGCCGGACGCGATCGGCCTGCTGGCGGTCGGGCTACGTCGCGGCGCTGGGACCCGCGTCCCCGCCGACGAACTGCCCATCGACCCCGACCTGCTGCCCGGCGACGGTCTGTGGGGCGTGTACCGCTTTAAGCAGGGCTTTGGCGGCGACGTGGTGCGCTATGTGGGGACGTGGGACCGCCCGCTCGACCCGCTTGGCTACCGCGTCTTCGCCTTGGGGATGGCGGCGCAGCGGGGACTGCGCGCCTGGCAACGCCGGGCCGCGCAGCAGCGCGCGGCGGTCGCCGCGTGGACGCCCGTGCCGGATGCGCCGGCCTGGCGGGCGACGCTGGCCGCCCTGCCTGCGCCGCATGTGCTGCAAAGCTGGGAGTGGGGCCAGCTCAAGGCCATGACCGGTTGGTCCGCCGAGCGCCTGGTCCTGCGCGATGCTGCGGGCAGCCCGCGCGCCGCCGCTCAACTGCTGACGCGGCAATTGCTGCCGGGGCTGCCGCTCCGCATCGGCTATGTGGCAAAGGGGCCGGTGCTGGACTGGAGCGACCGCAGCCTGGTCGAGCAGACGCTCGTTGCGCTGGAGGGGCAAGCGCGCCGCCGCGGCTGCATCTTTCTCAAGATCGACCCGGACGTGAGCGAGGCGAGCCTGGCCGGGGATAGCCTGCGGGCCATGCTGGCGCGGCGCGGCTGGCGCTACAGCCCTGACCAGATTCAGTTCAAGAACACGGGGCTGACGGACCTGCGGCCGGGCGAAGCGGCGCTGCTGGACGCGATGAAGAGCAAGTGGCGCTACAACGTGCGGCTGGCCGAGCGCCGCGGGATCACCGTGCGCTGCGGCCAGGAAGCCGACCTGGCCCACTTCCACCGTCTCTATGCCGAGACGGGGCAGCGCGACCATTTTCTGATCCGTCCATATGACTATTACCGTGCGACGTGGACGGCGTTCTTGCGCGCCGAGGCCGACCCGGCCAACCCCGCGGGCGGCGTGCTGCTGCTGGCCGAGCACGCCGACGAAGCGACGCCCGTGGCGGGTCTATTCCTGATGCGCTATCGCGACCGGGCCTGGTACTTCTATGGTGCGAGCAGCGACCGCCGCCGCCGTGACATGCCCAACTACCTGCTCCAGTGGGAGGCCATGCGCTGGGCGTTGGCGCACGGCTGCACGACCTACGACTGGTGGGGCGCGCCCACCGCGCCGGACGACCCAGCCGACGACATGCAGGGCGTGTGGCAGTTCAAGCAGGGTTTTGGCGCGACGCTGGCCCTGCACACCGGCGCGTGGGACTTCCCAACGTCACCGCGTCTCTACCGGCTCTATACGGAGTGGATGCCGCGCTTGATGGCCGCGCTGCGGCGGCTGCGGCGACGGGCCTAACCTCCGCTCCACACATCCGAGGTCATAGCCGTCCCGGCGCGGCCAAGCGCCGGGACGCTACGCCACGTTGATGGCCGGCCTCATCAAACGAAGATGGGTTTTGCATGCGTGAATACATTGCGCTGCTGCAGCGCAACGCCAACTATCGCAGTTTGTGGCTGGCCCGCGTGGTCAGCAATCTGGGCGACTGGTTCAACCTGCTGGCCTCGGCCGCGCTGATCACCCAACTGACCGGGGCAGGCACGGCGGTGAGCTATCTCTTTTTGGCCCGTCTGCTGCCGGTCTTTGTGATGAGTCCGGTGGCGGGCGTCCTGGCCGACCGCTACGAGCGCCGCGCGATCATGATCCTGACGGATGTGCTGCGCGCGGTCACGGTGCTGTGCTTTCTGCTGATCCGCCGGCCCGAGGACATCTGGCTGCTCTATGTCCTCACGGTGATCCAGTTCGTGTTAAGTTCGCTCTATACCCCGGCGCACTCGGCGCTGCTGTCCAACGTGGTGGCGCGCGAGGACCTGGTCACGGCCAACGCGCTGGACGGTTTCACCTGGAGCACCATGTTGGCGATCGGCGCGCTGCTGGGCGGCATCGCGGCGGCGGTCTTTGGGGTGGCCGTAGCATTCATGCTCGACGCGGCCACGTTCCTGGTCTCGGCGTGGTTTGTGAGCCGCATCACCGTGAGCGGGCGCTCCACCGCCACGGAAGCCCCCGCGGGCGGCTGGCTGGAACTCACCCACGGGCTGGGTTATCTGCGCGGGCGGCCGTTCATCCTGGGGCTGGCGCTGGTCAAGGCCGGCGGCGCGCTGGTGTGGGGCATCGTCAACGTCATGGAAATTCCGCTGGCGCAGGAGAGCTTTCCCATCAACGGCAGCGGGACGCTGACCCTCGGCCTGCTCTATGCCGTTGTCGGGCTGGGCACAGGCATCGGGCCCCTGGTCATCCGCCGCTGGGTGGGCGACGCCGAGCGCGGGATGCTCTGGGGGATCAGCGTCAGCTTCCTCACCATGACGCTGGGCATTGTCGCGATGGCCGTAGCGACCTCGCTGGGGTGGGTGTTGGCCGGATCGCTGCTGCGTTCGGTCGGGTCAGGGTCGTTGTGGGTCTTCTCGAGTGTGATCTTGCAGCGTATCGTGGAGGACAGGTTCCGCGGCCGTGTCTTTGCATTTGAGTTCGCCGTGATGACGCTGGGCCAGTCGCTCTCCACCATCTGGGCGGGCGTGGCGTTGGACCAACTGGCGCTGGGCGTGCAGGGGGTCATCCTGTCGGCGGCGCTGTTGAGCGCCGGCGTATTGGTCGCATGGGCGCTGTTTCACCGGCGCGCCGCGCAGCGCGTTGTCCCGGCGATAGCGCACTAGGTTGCCGGATTGAAAGGGACGGGAGAAGTCATGACACAAACAAACGGAGCGAAACGCATCTCGGTCTCCACCTGGAGCTTGCACCGCACGCTGGGGCGACCCGCGCCGTACGGTCCGGGCGGCGCACCCGGCGAAGCGGGTGACGGGCTTGCCCTGATCGACCTGCCGGCGCGCTTGGCCGCGTTCGATATTCACATGCTGGAGATCTGTCACTTTCACCTACCGCGGCGCGATCCGGCCTATCTAGACGACCTGGCTGCATCGTTGCGCGACTCCGGGATCGCGTTGTTCTCGCTGTTGATCGATGCCGGCGACATGACCGATCCTGTGCATGGGCCGCGCGACGTGGCGTGGATGGCCGGCTGGTTTGAGGTGGCGGCCCGCCTGGGCGCGGCGCGGGCGCGGGTGAGCGGCGGCAAGTCCGCGCCGAGCGATGTTGCTCTGGCCGCCAGCGTGGCCGGGATGCGTACCCTGGCCGACGAGGCCGCGGCCAATGGGCTGCGGCTGATGACCGAGAACTGGCACGCCACGTTGGGGACGCCCGCGGCCGTGTTGCACGTGCTCGATAGTCTGGCCGGTCGCGTCGGTCTGTGCGCCGACTTCGGCAACTGGAACGGGGCCGCCAAGTATGCGAGCCTCACGGCGATCATGCCGCGGGCGGAGTCTTGTCACGCCAAAGCCGACACGGTCGCGGACGGCGGCATCGACGTGACCGACTTCCGGCGGTGCGTACAGATCGCCGAGGACGCGGGGTTCACCGGGCCATACACGCTGATTTACGACGGGCCACATGCCGACGAATGGGCCGGTCTGGCCCAAACGCGGCGGATGGTGGAGATGCCTTAGGCGCGGGAGGTGAGGGCATGGTCTATGTCGTGGGACATCGCGGCGCAGCGGGGCTGCTGCCGGAGAACACGCTCAAGGGCTTCCGGCACGCCATTCTGCTGGGGGTAGACTACGTAGAGTGCGACGTACACCTGACGCGCGATGGGCACTTGGTGGTCATGCACGACGCGACGGTGGACCGCACCACCAACGGTCACGGCGCGATCCGCGACCTGACGCTGGCGCGGCTGCGCACGTTCGACGCGGGCGACGGCGAGCAAGTCCCCACACTGGACGAGGTGTTAGAGACGATCAAGGGCCAAGTGCGTCTGCTGTGCGAACTCAAGGGGGCCGGCACGGAACGCGCGACAGTCGCGACGGTGCGCGCCCACGCGCTGACCGCGGACGTGACCTTTACCTCGTTTTTGATGGAGCGATTGGCCGCGGTGCGGGCGCTGGGCGAGGAGCTACAACTGGGCGCGATTGTGGCGGACCCGACCGACTTTGACCTGGGCCGCGCGGTCGCGGTGGGCGCTAACAGCATCGGCGTGCAGTATCGCAACGTTTGCCTGCGGATTGTGGAGGCAGCGCATCACGCCGGGCTGGGGGTGCGCGCCTGGAACCCGGACACCTGGCGCGAGCAGGCGGCCATGATCGCGTTGGGCGTAGACGGCATCGGCTCCAACCGGCCCGACATCCTGCTGGCGCATCTCCAAGAACAGCGCGATACGCGGCGACCTTAGCCCGCGGGCGACTGTTCCCATTGGCGCGGCTGGGCGACAAGCGCGCGCTCTGCGGCACGCAGGGTCCGCAAGGCGGGCCGTGTGCGCACGAACAGCCACGCCGTGCGCGCCACATGCCCGGCAATCAAGCCGGCCACACCCACAACCAGACCCGGCGCTCGTCCCCACATGGCCCCCGCCACCAAGATACTCCCGTTGACGACCAGGGCAATCAAGACTGCCTCGGTGATAGCCCGGGTGCGGCGCTCGTTCATAAGCGCGCCGGTGTACCAACTCTGGAGAAAGGCGAAGCCCGGCATGAGCAGCGCCGCCCACAGCGCCCAATGGGCCATGGGCGCAAGTTCGGCAGGCAGCGCGGCGACGGTCTTGAAGTAGAGGTCTGCCAACGGCGTGACGTTCATCAGCAAGAGCAGGCCCACCATGAGACTGCCCACGCGGACGGTGAAGTTGTGGAGCGCGGTGACGGCGCGTGGCTCCTCCAGCAGCACGACGACGGCTTCGGTGAAGGCCGTGCCCGCACTGGTCCACAGGATGATCAAGCTGTAGACGACCGGCCACACGGCCAGCGATTGCAGCGGGTCGGGCATACGGCTCAGCCCCGCGGTGCCGATGGGCTGGACGAGGATCATCAGCAGCGAGGTCATGACCAGGGGCACATAGAAGCGGATGAAGGCGCCGGGCGTCACCCGCGCGGCGATGTGCGGCGCGGCGCGCAACGCCGGCAGCACGGCGCGCACACAGAACGCCGAATAGATGGCTTCCGCCAGCACGCCCAGGGTGAAGATGGTCGTGGCGAGGACGACGCCGCTCCGCACACCGGCGAGATAGAGCACACCCAGCATCACCACATCGGTCATCAGACGCACAAACGCGCCCAGCGTGACGGCGCGGGTGCGCCGGAAGCGGATCATCACCCCGTAGTTGAAGCGGCGATAGGCCAACGACATGATGTAGGGCAGCATGATGGCGAGGCCCAGCCGCGCCGGTTCCACGATCTCCGGGGGCGCGGCCAGCAGGCCCACCACCACGAGGTCGAAGAGCGGCGAGAAGGCCAACAGCGCGTGGAACGCGGTCAGCCCCAAGCCGAGCAGCCAGGTGTAGCGGTGGAGCGTGGTATAGGTGGGCCAGTCCCGGCTGAGCGCGGTCGAGGCGCTGAGCAGCATCATGGCCGGGGAAGCTAAGATGAGGGCTACGGAGAAGACGAGGCCCCAGGCCGCGAGATTGACCTGCGGCTCCGGATGGCGGGCGATTACGGCATTCAAAAACGGGATTTCCACCGTCATCATAAACCAGCCGGCCGCAAGGGGCCACCAGGTTTCGGTGATGCGGCGCTGCGTCAAGGGGCCGGCGGGCGTGTCTGCGGTCGTCATTGTGGGTCAATTCTAGCCCGGCTGCGTCCCCGTGTGCAATGTTCACCCGGCCTTGCAGCAAACGAACAGGATACCGCCGGCGCGCCGGCCGCACACACGGACACGCCGGAAGTATCCCGTCACGTTGAAACCGATTATGCCGTCGCTGGCGGATCATGCCGCGCGCGGTGCCCGGCTAACGCTGCCGGTGCGCCGTCACGGTGAGAAGCCGCTTAGGATTTGCCCCGGAACCGCTGCCAGAAGCCCTTACGGTTTGCGGCTGCCGGGGCAGGTTCTTCGCCTTTGCGATACCACTGGCCGGTCTGCGGGTCATGCACAAATTCGCGTGTCATGGTGTCCCACGCCAGTTGGTGGGCCATGGAGTCACGGGAATTAGCCTGATCGCTCGCGGCGAGTCGCATCAGCATGGCTTCGTTGTACACCTGCATGTACAACTCCTGCGCGGCCTGAGGCAGCACATCGCGGATGGTCGCCGGTAGCTCGCTCGTCTTGGTGTAGGTCATGGGATTGTCTCCTCAAATAATGATGGAATCGATTGCCCCGACTGCATGACACGAAAATGGCGGATGGCCCCGCGGGCCGGCGTCACGCGACGCCGTGCGACAGGATGACCCCAACCAGCAGTAGGACCATTATCAGCGGGACCATTCAGCTACTCCGTTCATGTGGCACGGCGGGTCGTGCTGCCAATCGGCCTGCCGTCGTTCACGCTCCCTGATCACCAGCATACACGGCCTGCCTGTGACCATCCGAAGGAAAGGCTGAGAAGTCGCTAAGAATCCCACCCCGCGGGAAGCCTGGCGTGCGGCAGGCGGGGACGCTGGGTAAACAAAAGCCGGGGCGTGCGAGACGCCCCGGCGAGATACGACTAGGCAGCGCGGGATGAACGCGTTAGCGCAGGCCCGGCCGGTTGCTGTTCATGGCCGCGTTCTTGTCCAGTAACTCCTTAATCTGGCGGTTGAAGTCCTCGGTGATGGCGGCCAGGTCGGTCTGTACCGTGTCCATGTTCATGGCATAGACGAGCCGCGTCCAGTAGGTGTTGTAGATGACGCCCAGCCAGGTGATGAAGTTCAGGTTCTCTTCCAGGGCGCGCAGCGGGCGGCTGAGGAAGAAGGTCAGGAATGTCGCCACGCCGACCCCGCCAAAAACTAGCCCGAACATGGCTTCACGCGTGTAGATGCTGAGGCCCGCGGCGACCAGAAAGGCCGCCAGTCCCACGCCAAAGGTCACGCGATAGAGCCAGACCGTGGTGTGGTAGGGGCCCATGAAGGCTTCCACCAGCCGTTGGAACATCTCGCGGTTGTGCTCGAACCCTTCCAGCACATGGGCGCGCCAGGCGGCATATAGCTCCGGGTCCAGCTCGCGCAGCGATTCCAGCGCGGGCGGCGCGGGCAGATGCGAGGTCATGTCGGGCGTAGGGCTTTGACGCAAGCGTTGGAACGCACGCACGGCGTCCTGGATGAGGGCCGCGTAGAGCGGGGCCTGACCGCTGCCGTTGTAGGCCACGGCAAAGGCCATGTAGTCGCCGCTGCGCAGGCTCTCCAGCCGCGCCGCGTCATAGTTCACGAAGTCATAGAAGCCGATAACTTGGGCGTGTGGTCCGGCCTGGAACGCGTCAAACATGGCGCGCGGCGACACATAGCCGATCCGCTCATGGTTGAAGCCCATGATCTGGGGCAGGCCCATGC
>CAYJQA010000195.1:1733-9103 GCA_964372065.1 uncultured Litorilinea sp. | reverse complement strand
GACCATGGGCTTCTGGCAGTATCACATCGGCAACCCGGACTGGCAGACAATGGTCTTTACCACGCTCACCTTTGGCCAGATGGCCGCCGCGCTGACCTTGCGCTCGGAAAGCGAATCGTTCTTCCGCTTCGGCATCCGCCAGAACCCGGCGCTGATCGGGGCCGTGGCGCTCACTGTGGTCTTACAGTTGGCCGTCACCTATATCCCGTTCTTGCAGAATCTCTTTGAGACGCGGCCCCTCACCGCCTCCGAGATGCTTACCTGCATCGGGCTAGGCACGCTCATGTTCGTTGGCCTGGAAGTCATGCGCATCTTCACCCGCCAACCTGCCCGCGTCCAATAAGCATTGGGGCCGGCAAACCGGCGCGGCGTGCGGTCCGCGATCTAGCGGTTCTGGTCGGCGTACTTCCCCCAGAAATAGGTCGCGATTATGCCCGCCAGACCAGTCAGGCACACGATCCAGTAGCTGAGGGCAGTCAAGGAGTCTTTGCCAAGAGCATATAACCCCGGCACGCCCCACGGGAAGTATTCGCCCCATCCGGCGATAGCGATCACATTGGTGATCATCAAAATCAATATCGCGCCGCCAATTGGCAGTAGGTAACCCCGTCCCGCGCTGGCGAAAAATGCAAACGGCGTTGCGACTATTACCGCCAGACCGGCGGTCATCATCACCAGGGCAATGCCGTGGGCAAATGTCTGGATCGAGCCTCCGGGGAGTCCGATGATCGCGCCCATGACCAAACCGGTGATGAGAACCACCGTCGCCAGCATTGCCGACCACAGCAGCGCAACGCCGAATTTCGCCAGGAGGATGCTCGAACGCCGGATCGGCACGGCCAGCATGTCTTTCAGCGTGCCGTCGACAAACTCGCGGCCGAATATCCAACTGTGGACCAGGACAAACAAGAGAAATCCGGCCGCGGCCATGACCTGTCCGAACAGGCTCAGATAGGTTGTCCAATCGGTCGCCGAATAGGCCATTAGGTCGGCTTTGGCACTGACCAGACCGAGTTGCCGGGAAATCTCCGGGTTCTTCGAGACAAAAATCAGGAAGGCAATCCCCAATGGCATAAATAGGGACCCTAACGCGGTCCACAGAGGCATTCTGGAGCGAATTGCTTTCAACAGTTCTACCCATAACATATCGAGAAAGCTAGACATGTGACGCTTCCTCCTTCGTCCCAACCAACCGGAGGAAATACTGCTCCAACTCCTCTTCCTCAACCGTCAACCGCGTGGGCGGGATCCCGGTCGTCACCAAGAGACGGTTGATGTCATCCGGGCGTTCGACCGAAGAGGCGTTTTCGAGTGCAATAGTCCCATCTTGGAGAATCTCGGCGGGCTGCCCGGCATCGGTCAACGCGTGATGAGCTGCCTCCACATCCCGTGTTCGCAACAGAAGTCGCTTCCGGCGATTTCGCTCTAACTCGTCGGCATTCAATTCCTGAAGAAGATGCCCTTTGTGGATAATCCCGATCCGCCGCGCCAGCCGCGAAACCTCAGCCAAGATATGGCTCGACATGAATACCGTGACGCCTTCCTCGCGAGTTAGTTCCAGCAGGAGTTCGCGGATATCGACGATCCCCGCCGGGTCTAGGCCGTTGGCAGGCTCGTCCAGTAGAAGCAGCCTAGGATTGTGCAAGAGGGCTTTGGCTAATCCCAGCCGCTGGGCATTGCCCTGCGACAGATTGCCCGCGCGCCGATCCGCATAAGCGGCCAACCCCATGCGTTCGATGATCCGCCCTACAGCCTCGCGGGGTGTGCCGGGATGGAAGCGGCGGGCGACCTCCAGGTTTTCGAGAACCGTCAATTCCGGATAGGCGTGGGGGAGCTCCACCAGATACCCTACCGAGTTCCAGGGTTCTCGGCTGCCCATACGCACACGCGTCTGAAGTACCCGGGCATACCCGGTGGTGGGCTTGATCATCCCAAGCAGCATTCGGATGGTGGTTGTCTTCCCCGCGCCGTTTAGTCCAAGAAATGCATAGATTTCCCCTTCGGCGATTCGCAGAGAAAGATGCTCGACGGCTCTCACGTCTCCATAGCACTTTCCCAGGTCCTCTGTTTCAATCGACCAGTTCATGTCAGTTTCCGTTCCTCTGAAACGGGCTTCGATTCGGTTGGTTTCTGAAGCCGAAGCTCGACCTCGCCCAGACAAAAAGCCGCGACCAACTCCAACAGCTTATCGATACTGTCGCTGAAGGTCTCCCGACTCAGACCGTCGTCACGCAAAATCGCCGGCACAAGAGGGTACAACAAGCCCATGATCTGCTGAGACTGCACTTGAATGGGGATGCCCGCGTCCCGACAGCCAGCAATCAGCTCGTCGATGAACGCTTGGTCGTTGGTCATGTGCTCCTGGAGTTTCTCGGCGGGAATCCGTTGAAAGAGCAAGTCAAAGTCGCGGCTCGTAAAGAACTGCAAAATAGGGATCGCTCGAAAGAGGTCAAACGCCTTCTTCAAAACCGCAAACAGGCGGGCGCGTGCAGACGGCCCGGGCAAGTCGACCACCGCCAATATCTGCTCGCGGACGCGTTCTTCGGTCAGTTCGATCACATCCATAAAGAGCGCCTCTTTGGACTCGTAAAAACTGTAAAACGCGCCTTTGGAGATGCCTGCGGCAACGGCGATCTCCTCAATATTGGTCTTCTTTAGCCCATGGGAGGAAAATAGTCGATAGCCCTGCTCCACGAGCCGCTTGCCAATCGATTCTCTCTCGTGTTCAGAAAACGCTCTTGGCATCTCTAGTTCCATATCTCAATGACCGAAAACCATATTTAGTCATTGAGATATTGTAGTACATATTATGGCACTCTGCAAGGTATTCGTTCCAGCGACACGATAACGCTCTTGACAATTCCTTGCCGGAGGGGTAGATTATGCATACCAGTTTGTGATGCAAACTGGTATGCATAGCAGCCTTAATGCAACAGAACATGGAGCCATACGTCATGCAACAAACTCAAGTCGAACTCGAAAAACAACTGGCCGCCGGCGCACGCCGCGCCCAACAATACTGGCACGAAGACGGCCTCGTCGAACTGGTCGTAGGGCTGTTGTTTGCGCTGATCGGGCTGCTCTTCCTGGTCGAGGGCAGCGCCGCGGCCGGCTCGCCGTGGGCGCATAGCTCGGCGCTGGCGCTGCCGGTCCTCGTCATCGGCGGCGTCTTCGCCGGACGCTGGCTGATTCACTTCGCCAAGCGCCACATCACCTATCCACGCACGGGATATGCGGGTCTGCGCCGGGCGCGCGATGTGCGCCAACAGCGCCGCTGGGCGGCCGGGATAGCCGCGGGCGTCGCCGGTGCGATCGCCTACCTGGTCATTTCCGCACCGGCCGCGTTGCGCTGGATTCCCCTGATCCAGGGGGCGGCGGTCGGCGGCATGTTGTTGATGGTGGCCTTCCGGCTCAATCTGACGCGCTACTATAGCTTGGGGCTACTCTCGGCCCTGCTCGGTGCGGTGCTGCTGTGGAGTCCGTGGAACGATTCGCTGACCAGTGGGGTGTACTTCGGGGCGATGGGCGCGCTGCTGATGGCGACGGGCGGCTGGGTGCTGGCGCGTTATCTCCGGCAGCGACCTGCGAGTGAGACACAATGACCGCCCCATCGCGGCCGCAGACGATTCAGACCGTGACCGACCTGGATCGCCTGCTGCACGAGCCGTCGCGCCTACTCATCACCACCATCCTCTATCCGTTGGAGGAAGCGGACTTTCTCTATCTCCTGCGCGAGACGCGCTTGACCAAAGGCAATCTCTCGTCGCATGTCGCCAAGCTGGAGCAAGCGGGTTATGTCGAGGTCGAAAAGACCTACCAGGGCAAAGTGCCGTTGACGATCTATCGCCTCACCGCGACCGGACGGCGCGCGTTTGACGCCTACCGCACCCATCTCCAGGCCATCGCGCGCGACTTGCCCACGCCGCCGGCCGAATAGTGCGCCGGACGACACACGCAGAAAAATCCACCACAAAGAACGCAAAGAGCACAAAGGCCAAGCAATATCTCTCTGGCCTTTGTGCTCTTTGCACCCTTTGTGGTAAAGACTCTCTGCGTCTACACCTTCTCGCCGTCGGCGGCCGCGGCTTGGGCCACCGGCGTCCCGCAGTTGGCGCAGAACTTGTTGCCCGGCTCCAGCGGATGGCCGCAGTTGGTACAGAAGCGTCCCTGCACCCGCGACGATGTACCCGGGCCGCTGACCGGCGCGGGCGTGCGCCCGACCGCGGGCGTCGCGACGGGTGCGCGCTGCGGCTGTGTCTTGCGCAGTTTGGCGATCTCCGCCTCCAACTGGCTATCGAGCGCGGCGCTTGCGGGGGCCAACTGATCCACCTGCTCCATCAGACCGATGGCCTGCCGGCGCAGCCGGTCGTTGACCCGCGCAAAGTCCTCTTCGCTCATCTTTCCCACGCGATAGTCGAACTCCAGGTCCTTGATCGCGCCCAGCGCCGCATTCTTGCGCCCCAACAACTCGGTCAGGCGGTCGTCTTCCAACACGATGTGGGCGCGCCCCGGCTGGAGCAGGGGCCACAGCGACCACAGCACAGCCCCCACCGAGATCAGCGCGGCCACGACCACCGTAATCCACAACACAACATCGTTCATTACGCCCTCGCTCCGGCTCCATAGACTACGACGCTCTCCCGGCGGCGCGCGGGATGCGGCCAGATCGCCAGCAGCGTCCCAATCACCAGCACGATCCCGCCGATCCAGATCCACATGGTCAGCGGGTTCACGTAGATGGTGAAGGTCGCCGAGGTCCCGTTGTCGTCCCACCCGTTCAGTACCACATAGACATCTTCAGCCGGCGTCATGCGCAGCCCGACTTCGCTGGTGGGTTGGTCCGGCGTCTTGTTATAGATATTGCGGTGGGGTTCCACCACGCCCAATAGCTTCCCGTTATCGGCGTCATAGACCATCAGCTTGGCAACAAACTCGGTGCGGTTGGGCTGGGCATTGGCTTCCAGCCCGCCAAAAACCAACTCATAGCCGCTGAGGGTGACGCTTTCACCCTGGCGCAAGGTGGCGTTGGTCGTGGTCTGATAGAACTCGTTGCCCACGACCGCCACCCCGACCAGCACAATCGCCAGGTGGACGAGATAGCCGCCATAGCGCCGCCCGTTGCGGCGGAGCAGGTTGCCCATCGCCACAAACACATTCTCGCCGTTCGTCGTGCGCCGCGCCATCACCCCGCGCACATACTCCTGGACAATCGTCCCGGCCGCAAAGGAGCAGACGGCCAGCCCGATGATGGGAAAGATATTGGACGTGGTGAACGCGGTCGCTGCCGCGCCGGCGATGGCGGCGACGAGCGGCCACGTGAACTGCTTGCGGAACGTGGCGGCGCTGGTATGCCGCCACCCCAACAACGGTCCCGCGCCCATGAGGATCAACAGGATCAGGAAGAGCGGGCCGTTCACCTTGTTAAAGAACGGGGCCGCCACGCTGATACGGTCGCCCGTGAAGATCTCGCTAAACATGGGGAAGAACGTCCCCCACAGCGTGGCAAAGGTGATGGCCGCGAAAATCCAGTTGTTCGCCAAGAAGGCCGCCTCGCGGCTGGCATAGGAGTCAATCGTCTGCTCGTCGCGCAGGAGCGACATCCGGCTAAAGAGCAGCCAGAGATAGCCGAACAGGACGATGATCAAAAAGCCCAGGAAGAACGGCCCGACGTCGCTGCGCGCAAAGCTGTGTACGCTCTCGATGATCCCGCTGCGTGTGGTAAAGGTCCCCAGGATCACCAGCATGTAGGTGAGCCAGATCAGGACCATGTTCCACACCTTGAGGATGCCGCGCTGCTCCTGGATGATGACGCTGTGCAGGAAGGCCGTCGCCGTCAGCCACGGCAGGAAGCTGGCGTTCTCCACCGGGTCCCACGCCCAATAGCCGCCCCAGCCCAGTTCCATATAGGCCCACTGGCTGCCCATGATGATCCCCACCGAGAGGAACATCCACGGGATGAGCGTCCACCGGCGCACCGTGCGCACCCACTCCAAGTCGACCTTGCGGCTCACCAGCGCGGCCACGCCAAAGGCAAAGGGCACCGACAGCCCCACATAGCCCAAATAGAGCATCACCGGATGGATCACCATCCAGTAGTTTTGCAGCAGCGGGTTTAGCCCGCGCCCGTCCGGCGGCACAAAGCTCACCTGCTCAAACGGGTTGGCGGCAAAGACCAGCAGCGTCAGGAAGAAGGCCGTCGAGCCGTGCATCACGGCATTGGCATAAGGCATCAGCAATTGATGCTTGCCCCGGTTGGTCGCCGTCACCAGCAGGTTAAAGATGGACAGGATCAGCGCCCAAAACAGCAGGCTGCCCGCCTGACCGCCCCACAGCGCGGCAAACTTGTAGAACGTCGAGAGCGCGCGCTCCGAGTGGTTCCAGATGTAGGAAACCTGAAACTTGTCCGTGAGCAGGCCATACCACAGGATGAGCGCCGCCGCGATCACCAGCGCGCCTGTCGCATAGATGGCGTTGGCCGTGCTGGCTGCCAGTTTGGCGTTACGCAGCCGCCCGCCCAGGAACCCGACGACCAGGCCAAACACGGACAAGATCAGGGCCGTGATCAGAATAAGATACCCAAGGTTGAAGATCATGGACTGCCTCTCTAGAGCGCAGAACAGCGCCGGGCGTGTGCGCCGGCGGCACAGGTCACGTCAATCAGGGCCGGATCTGCTCGATCAGACCGTCCAACTGCGCCTGGCTGGTCAGGGGGCCGATGATGGTCTCCACGACTTCGCCGGTGGGCGTAATGAAATAGGTCTCCGGCACGCCTTTGATGCCGTAGCGCCGCGCGGCTTTGCTCTGCAAGTCCGGCCCGCTGGGATAGGTCACGTTGAATTCCGCCAGATAGGCTTTGGCCGCCGGTTCCTGGTCCAGATAGTCCAGTCCGATAAAGACGATGCCGTTGCCCTGCTCGCGCTGCCAGGTCTGCTCCAGCAGATCGGCCTCGTCGCGGCAGGGGTCACACCAACTGGCCCAGAAGTTCAGCACGACGCCCTGCCCGCGCAGGTCGGCCAGGCTGATGGTCTTGCCCTCAAAGGTGGTGAAGGTGAAGTCCGGCGCAAGCCCGCTGGCGCGCTGTTCGGTCGTGTTGGTGACCCACAGTTGATAGGCCAACAAGCCCACAAAGAAGACCAAGATGCCGACAAAGATGTACTGCCACACCCGCACGGCGGTGCTTGGCGGCGGCGCGACTTCCTGCGGCGGTGTCGTCAACTCAGCCATACTTCGCCAACTCCTCTTCCAGCTTGCGCTCGTAGTCGTCCTCGCTCCCACCCGCCGCCGGTGCGCTGACCGGCTGGGCCGCCGGACGCCGGACCAAATTGCTGGCCTTGCGCCAGAACAAGACACCCGCCAACACCAGCACAATC
>CAYJQA010000195.1:226-1723 GCA_964372065.1 uncultured Litorilinea sp. | reverse complement strand
AGGTTGAACCATCCCTGGCGCGGCGGCTCACCCAGCACTTGGGGGCCGTACTGCTCCACGAAATAATCGCGGATTTGCTCGAAACTCTCGCCTTCGGAGAGCTTGAGCGCGATCACGTCCTTCATCTGAATGCACGCCTTCAGCTCGCAGGCGTCCAGCCGGACGCCGCTGCACAGCGGGCAATAGAGCCGCCGCGCCACGTCGTTGACGTCGTTGGCGGTGACGCCGGGCGCGACCGTCACCGGCGGCGTATCGTTTTGCGCGGCGACCACGCCCCCCAGGGCGAGCGCCAACAGCAGACCCGCGGCCAACGCCCACAACCGGCGGCGCGCCCAGCTTTCGTCAATCCATTGCTTCATGGGAATTCACCCTCGATCCGTCCGATCTATTCGCACAGCCGCGACGGCAACCCAGTCACACGGTCACGCGGCTGACGTTTGCCCAAGTCATGGTTTCGCCAGTATATCACAGCCGCCCACCCCCGAACTTAACCCCGGCTTAAAGGCGTATTTCAGGCTTGGAGCGAGTTTTGCCCGCACGGTAGGTGACAGTCACCTCGGCAGGTGACTGTCACCTGCGTCGCCCCCAACATGAAATGCACCCGGCTTAGAGCCTGACGGCGGCGGGCGTACAAGCGGGGCGCTGTGGCGCCCCGCTTGTGCTCAACCCTCTTACTGCATCACACGCTCGCCAGCGCCTAAGGGCGCAATAGGGCGGAAACGTCCCCGCCCACGTCCTCGATGCTGTCGAACAGGGTCTGGACGATGTATTGCCCGTTGTGAGCAAACGCGCCCGGATCCTTGGTGGCGTACTGGTAGTTGTAGGCGGCCTTGAGGAGGCGCGGCGTCCAGGTAGCATACCGGTTGTCGCTGTTGACCTCTTCGGGGTCGGCTACGCCGTTAGCGTTGGTGTCGATGTAGAAGTACGGGTGGCTGTGCGCGTCGTAGGCGATGGACGTGCCCACGGTGTCGGTGGCATAGGTCTGGAGGGCGGCCAACAGCTCTTCGCGCAGCGTGTCGATCTCGTAGTACAGACCTTCCTCGCTGTCGCCGTCGCCGTCCCAGTCTTCGAGCGTGTATTTGATGTCGAAGATGGCAGTCTCATCCGGCATCTCTTCGTGACACTCGAAGCAGGCTGCCGCGTCCACCTCAAGGCTGTGCGCGCCATGACAGTCGGCGCACGCGTTCATGCTCTTGGTGTGGTCAAAGAAGCCTACATACTCCTTGCCCTCGTACTCATACGCGCCCTGGACCTCGGTGCCGAAGCGCGTAGCGCCCGCCGCAAAGTAATGCACATTGCGGAAGGTGAGCGTTTCGGATACCGTGTCGGCCTCGGTGTCGCCGATCACGCGGTTGACGCTGACCGTGGACTCGCGGCCCTGATGGCAGCTCAGACACAGGTTGCTGTCCGGGTCCAACGTGACGGTTGCGCCACTCGGGAACTTGACTTCTGCGACCTCATAGCGGGTGTATTCCTGGAGGTCGTTGTGACACGTGG
>CAYJQA010000195.1:0-216 GCA_964372065.1 uncultured Litorilinea sp. | reverse complement strand
GTGCACTGGAGGCCATTGGCCGGCGCGACCGAGACATTCACACTCTCGGCCAAGTAGGTCGGCAACCCCGTGTCCGAATGGCACTTGGCGCACGAACCGGGCACCGCGCCCTCGGCGTCCCAGTGACGGAACGCTTCTTCCGAACCGGCGAAGTGACCGGCGTCGATGCGCTTCATGGCGGTCATGTCCAGCGGCGCGGCCAGCCCCTCGTTCAGG
>CAYJQA010000194.1:0-9107 GCA_964372065.1 uncultured Litorilinea sp. | reverse complement strand
CGGATATGGGTGCGGAAACGCTCGCGCTGCCATTCGAGGTCGCCGCCGAGACGGTGGACGATGCCGATGTGGTGCTGTGGCTGGTGGATGCGGGCGTTGCGCCCACGGAGGAAGACCAGGCCATCGCCGTGCTGCTGGCTGACATCTTTCGCCGGCGCAAACCGACGCCGCTGGTCCTGGGGCTGAACAAGCTGGACACGGCGGGCAATGCGGACACCCTGGCGCAGCGCCAGGCCGAGTATGGCGCGCTCTTGGCGACGTTACAGCGTGGCCCTGCCCAAACGGCCGTCTTTAGCGCGCTCACGGGCGAGGGCATCGACGCGCTGCTGACGCTGCTGCGCGGGCTGCTGCCGCTTGGCCCCCGTTACTATCCCGAAGACCAGGTCACGGACCTGCAAACCCGCTTTATCGTGGCCGAGTTGATTCGCGAAAAGGCGCTGCACCTGCTCCAACAGGAAGTGCCGCACAGCCTGGCCGTCATCGTCGAGGAGTTCACCGCGCGCAGCGCGGAGATGACCTACATCGCGGCCACGGTCTATGTGGAGCGGGATAGCCAAAAGGGCATCGTCTTGGGGCAGGGAGGGCGCACCATCAAGCGCATCGGTCAGGCCGCGCGGCCTGAGATCGAGGAGTTGGTGGGCACGCGGGTCTATCTGGAGCTATGGGTCAAGGTGTGGGAGAAGTGGCGGCGCAAAGAAGCCATGCTGCGCCGGTTGGGCTACGCCACGTGACGGCAGGGTGGATCGGCGTAGGGGCGATTACTCCAGGGGATGTCACGTCACTTGCCCCTGCTGCCAGTTCGGCTATAATAGTGGACTGATTCCCCAAGCGCGCTTCTCCCGGCGGGCGGGGCCTCATCTAGACGCTTCGTTCGGTCTACACAGTAGGGCTAGGCATCACACCCAAGGAGCATATGGTATGAAGAAACTTCGCAAGCAAAATCTGCTGCGTGGGTTGGGACTATTGATGGTCTTGAGCCTCTTGCTCAGCGCCTGTGGAGGGGCCGCGCCGGCCGCGCCTGCGGCAGAAGCCCCTGCGGCTGAGGCCCCCGCCGCCGAAGCGCCCGCTGCGCCAAGCGACGAGATCACACGTGAGAACACGCTGGTCTATGCCGCCGACGCTACCGACTTGATCACCCTGGACCCGGCGGTCGCCTACGAGTTCGGCGGCGTCCAGGTGTCCGGTAACGTCTACGAAACGTTGGTTTCGTTCACACCCGGCGGCGCGGGCGAGTTGATCCCGGTCCTGGCCGAGACGTGGGACGTGGCCGAAGACGGCGATATGTGGAAGTTGACCTTCAAGCTGAACCCGGCGGCCAAGTTCGCCAGCGGCAACCCGGTCACCGCGGAAGACTTTGTGTTCTCATGGGGTCGCGCCATCGACATCAACAAGTCGCCCGCGTTCCTGTTGACTGAAGTCTGCGGTATGGCCAAAGAGAACATGACGGCAGTCGATGCGGCCACGCTGGAGCTGAAGATCCCCAACTCGGTTAGCCCGACGGTCTGTCTTTCGGTCTTGACCTTCAGCACTGCCGCAGTGGTGGAAAAGGCCCTGGTCGAACCCAACATGGGCAGCGACATGGGCGAATCGTGGCTGAACGACAACTCTGCGGGCAGCGGCCCCTATGTCCTCAACCGCTGGGAGCGCAGCGTCAGCGTCACCCTGGACGCCAATCTGAACTACTGGGGCGGGACTGTACCGGCCATGAAGCGTGTCATCATCCAGAACACGCCTGAGCTGGCGAATCTCCAGGCCGCCATCGAGACCGGTGACGCCGACATCGTCCAGGAGTTGGGCAGCGAACAAGCCGCCGCGCTGGAAGGCAACCCGGACGTTACACTTATCCGAGGTCTGACGACCGTCCTCGCCTATGTCGGCCTCAACGCCACCGAGCCGCCGCTGGATAACCCGGACGTGCGCGAAGCGATCCGCTATGCCGTCAACTACGATGACATCATCACGCTGCTGGGCGGCAATGGTGAGTTGGTGCAGGAGATTCTCCCCATCGGCTTTGCGGGGCACACGGGAAGCAACCCCTTCACCCAGGACGTGGATAAGGCCAAGGAACTCCTGGCTGCCGCAGGGGTGGCTGAAGGCACGGAAATTGACTTCCTCGTGCCGACCGGCACCGGGCCGGGTGGCATCGAGTGGGCGACCCTGGCCGCCAAGATTCAGGCTGACCTGGACGCCGTCGGGTTGAAGGCCAACATCCAGCAGCTACAGCAGTCCGAGCTACTGAACATCTACCGCGCCCAAGACGGCCAGATGGTCTTTATGAACTGGAGTCCGGACTTCCCGGATCCGGACGGCAACGCCACCCCGTTCGCCAACTTCGAGGCCAACTCGCTGGCCTTCCGCAACGAGTGGAACGACCCCAAGGCCATCGCGATGACCAGGGCCGCCGCCGTCGAGTTGGACCCGGCCAAGCGCGTCACGTTGTACGGCGAGTTAGTGGAGTACGTTCTGCACAACGGCCCGTATGTGATGCTCTATCAGCCGACGCGGGTCTTTGGCTTGCGTAACAACGTCACGGGCTTCATCTATGACCCGAACGACACGCCGAACGTGAGCTACTGGCTCATCAGCAAGAACTAAGGACGCCTGCGCGGAAGGCCGGACGGGAATCAATCTGTCCGGCCTTCCGCTTATACTAGTCACGGATCCAAACCAGCATGGTACGGTTTGTCGTGCGCCGGATCGGCGGGCTTTTCTTCGTCATGATCGGCGTCTCCATCCTCACCTTTTTCCTCGCCCAAGTCGTGCCGGTTGACCCGGCCGCGACCGCGCTCGGCTCCAATGCGCGCGAAGAACAAATCGAAGCCTATCGTAAGCAGATGGGGCTGGACCAGCCCGCGGTCGTCCAATATGCCACCTATGTCAAACGGTTGGTGGGCGGCGACCTGGGCCAGTCGATCCGCACCCGCCGCCCGGTGATCGACGACCTGCGCGACTTTCTGCCCGCCACGATTGAGTTGACGCTGGCGGCCATGCTGATCACGGTTATCTTTGGGCTGCCGTTGGGCATTATCGCTGGATTGCGCCGTAACACCTGGATCGACGCGGGGGCGCGGATCGTCTCGCTGATCGGTGGGGCCATGCCCATTTTCTACATTGGCTTGGTCCTGTTGGGCATTTTCTATCGCCAATTGCAGTGGTTGCCGGGGCCGGGGCGGCTGGATTCCACGCTGACGCCGCCCGACCATGTGACCGGCCTCTTTGTGGTGGACGCCTTGCTGACGACTAACTGGGAGGCGTTGGGCAATGCCGTCGCGCATTTGGTGCTGCCGGGCATCACCCTGGGCTTCTACTCCACCGCCGTCTTGCTGCGGATGACGCGCTCGTCGGTGTTGGAGGTGTTGGGCCAAGACTATGTGCGCACCGCGCACGCCAAGGGGCTGAACGAACGGCTGGTGGTCGGGCGGCACATCTTCAAGAACGCGCTGCCGCCCATCCTCACGATTATCGGCATTTTGTTTGGGAGCCTGTTAAGCGGCGCCGTCTTGACGGAGACCATCTTCAACTGGCCCGGCATTGGCCGCTATGCGACGACCTCCGTCACGACGCTCGACTATCCGGCCGTCATGGGGGTTACGCTGGTGGCCGCCGTTATTTACCCGCTGGTGAACACGCTGGTGGACATCGGCTATTCGGTGATCGACCCGCGCGTGCGGGTTGGGTGACGCATGACTGCAACCGCCGTACCTACCGTTACCGCCCCGCTCAGTCTGTCCGGCGCACAATCGCCCGGCGCGTTGATGGCCCGCCAATTTGGCAAAGAGCGCACCGCCATCGTCGGGGTCGCCATCATCGTAATCTTTGGTCTCATGGCCGTCTTTGCGCCCGTGGTTGCACCCTATGAGCCGCTGCAGCAAGACATCTCGGCCAGCCTGGCGCCGCCGTCCGCCGAGCATTATTTTGGCGCGGACAAGTTGGGTCGCGACATCTTCAGCCGCATGGTCTTTGGCGCGCGCATCTCGCTGGCGACCGGGCTGGGTGTGGTCTTGCTGGCTAGCGTGGTCGGGACGCTCGTCGGCATGGTCGCCGGGTATGCCGGCGGCTGGTGGGACGAAGCGATCATGCGTGTTACCGACATTTTCTTCGCCTTCCCCAGCCTGATTCTGGCGATGGCGATTGCTGGCGCGCTGGGTCCGAAGCTGCAAAACGCGCTGATCGCGGTCGCCGCGGTGAGTTGGCCCGTCTATGCGCGGCTGGTGCGCGGACAGGTGCTGATCCTGCGCGAGCGCGACTTTGTGCAGGCCGCCCGCGCCATCGGCACGGGGCATCGCATGATCCTCGCGCGCCATCTCTTCCCCAACACGCTGTCGCCGCTGCTGGTCCAAGCCAGTTTCGACATGGGCACGACCATCCTGGCGGTGGCCGGGCTGTCGTTTATCGGCTTCGGCGCGCAGCCGCCCACGCCCGAATGGGGCGTGATGATCAGCGAAGGCCGCAACTACATCACCACGCACTGGTGGCTGACCTTCTTCCCCGCCATCGCCATGCTGTGCGCCGTCGCCGGGTTCAACCTGGTGGGCGACGGCCTGCGCGACGTCCTCGACCCGCGCTTGCGCCGGTAGAGGCGAAAGCCTTTTCGGTATTCCCCTATGTAGCCTGGCAATCTCTACCTCCAATAAGAGACTGGGATGCAGCAATGTCAAGTGTAAGGCCCACCCCTACGGACCATGCTATGCGTTCTCTGACATTGTCTAGAGAACTGTATGAGCATGCAGTAGTCCAGGCCTCCAGCCGCTATGGAGCGTTCGGCAGGACCCTTGCAGTCATTGGTTTCGACTTAGCTGTTGAGACCGCGCTTCGAACCGCAATTGGTGCTCTAGACAAGGGTTTCAAGGTAGACAAGAAGCCATCATTCTATGACATTCTGGCTGCCGCTAAGGAGGGACTGAATTCGCACGGCCTGGGTGACCTTCCAAACGAGGCGGCAATCATCTATGCACACAAAGTCCGAAACGATGCTCAGCACAATGGTCGTTTTCCTAGCGCCGAGGAGACATGGACCTGTCGATCCTATGCACATGGTTTCTTGGTACCATTCCTAGAACAAGTTTGGGGTCTCAATTTTAGCCAAACAACCACCGTGGAGTTGGTACAAGACACTGTCGCTAAAGAATGGTTACTGGCCGCAGTAGAGTTTGCCAGGCAAGAGAACTATACTGAATGTGTACGATATGCTAACGCTGCTGTATCCTACATGTTTCAAAAAGCCTTCCGTGCCGCCTTTGGGCAACGTTTTTCGTGGGGAAGGGTGCGAGGGGTGGTCGTTTCAGATGCACTCCCAACACCTATGCCGACGGGAAGGGATACGATGCGATTGATAACCGAAGGGAAGATTTGGGTAGATGATAGGATCAATCGGCAGATCGAAGAGCTACAACAACTTGTCGTTGCATCCTTGTTTGACGTGGATTTCGCCAGCCGTGCTCGCCTCAATCGGTTTTCTGGTGAGGTGTCCTTTCGGCAGGAAGATGGCAAGTTGAAGTTTTACACATCAATGTCTGGAGGGACTCCAACTAAAGATGATGGAGACTTTGCCGTGATGTTTGCTACTGACGTCGTGTTGACTATCGAGAATAGGATAGGACAGTTCGTCCCACAAGAACACGGGTAAGCGAGAGCTATGCACAATTGGTAGAGTCTCTGGTCGTTCATATTCTCTCTGAGACAAGGCCAAACGGTTTCTGTGTCGCAGTTTTCGAGGCTCAGGGTTATTGACGACACCTCGTCGTAATGGCATTACCTTTTCTCTCCTTCTCATCTTTGCGTGAGCATTCTTTCTCCCCTCTGTCGCGTGTCACGCCAACTTCGGGACATTCGCCCCTACAGCCGCCGCCGTGAAGGGTGCATTCTGGTAGGCGCGGGACGCGTCGCATCGGTGTGGCGCGCCTGCCCATCCTGCCCGCCGTAGCCCTGCCCTTCACTGGAGACTGCCCATGCTCACCTCGCGCGAGCGCGTTCGAATGGCGCTCAACCATCAGCAACCCGACCGCCTGCCCGTGGACCTGGGCTGTAGCCCCGTCTCCGGGATGCACGTGGATTCAGTCTATCGCCTGCGCCAAGCCTATGGGCTGGATGCGCCCGGCACGCCGGTCAAGGTCGTCGAACCCTATCAGATGTTGGGCGAGATCAAGCCCGACCTGCTGGCGCGCGTCGGCGGTGACTGGGTGGGGCTGTGGGGGCCGCGCACCATGTTCGGCTTCCCCAACCAGGGTTGGAAACCCTGGCGCACCCATGCGGGCACGCCCATCCTCGTCCCGGCGGGCTTTAACACCGACTTCGAACCGGACGGCTCGGTCTACCTCTATCCCGAAGGCGACAAATCGCTGGCCCCCAGCGGTCACATGCCGCCCGGCGGCTGGTACTTCGACGCCGTCATCCGCCAGCCGCCCATCGACGACGACCACCTCAACGTGGAAGACAACCTGGAGGAGTTCGCGCCCATTTCCGAGGCGGACCTGGCCTTTTTTGCGCGGGAAGCCGCCCGGCTCTATACCGAGACCGACAAGGGCATTCTCGCCAACTTCGGCGGCACAGCCTTTGGCGACATCGCGCTCGTGCCGGGCATGTGGCTGCGGAACCCCAAGGGCATCCGCGATGTGGCCGAGTGGTACATGAGCACCGCCGCCCGCCGCGAGTACGTCTATACGCTGTTTGAGCGGCAATGCGAGATCGCGCTGCAAAACTTGGCGCGCCTCTATCCGCTGGTGGGCGACCGGGTGGATGTCATCTACATCACCGGGACCGACTTCGGCACGCAGTATTCGCAGTTCCTGTCGGTGGCATCCTATCGTGGCCTCTACAAGCCCTTCCACAAACAGGTCAACGACTGGGTGCACCGCCACACACCGTGGAAGACCTTTATGCACACGGATGGCGCGCTCATGCCCCTCATCCCCGACTTCATGGACGCCGGGTTCGACATCCTCCAGCCCATCCAGTTCACCGCCAAGGACATGGACCCAGCCACGCTCAAGGCGAAGTTCGGCGACAAGCTGACCTTCTGGGGCGCGGGCATTGATACGCAGCACGTCCTGCCCTTTGGCACGCCGGAACAGGTGCGCGCCCAGGTGCGCGCCAACGTGCGCGTCTTTGCGCCCGGCGGCGGCTACGTCTTCGGCACGGTGCACAACGTCCAGCCGCAGACGCCGGTGGAGAATCTGGTCGCCATGTATGAGGCGGTGGCCGAGTTCCGCTAGGCGCGGCATGACCCGGTAATTGTAGGTGCGGTTTCATGGAAGCGAAGAAATAGCCGGCCAATCCCGGCGGTTGAAAACCGCCGCTACAACACTCTGATTATGCATGACCCAATGTGCCATGACGGTCGCTCCTGCGGGCGGCCGTCTTCGTGCCGATGGGCGTCCAACACTGGCGCGGGCGCTGCTTCCGGCTGGCGCAACGGAGTGGTATACTGGCAGAGTTAGCTACCGGGGATCGCGCGGCGGGGGGAGTCCTGCGCGCCCGGCCATCATAACAAGGAAGCGAGCATGGCGGGAGAACAGCCCGAACTGAGCTACGAACAAGCCTATACCCAGTTGGAGCAGACGCTCGAGGCGCTGGAAAGCGGCGATCTGCCGCTGGAACAGGCGCTGGCGCTCTATGAGCAAGGGGCCAAGTTGGCCGCCTATTGCGCGACTCTGCTCGACGCCGCGGAACTGCGCGTGCGCCAGTGGGAGCCAGGCGACACAACTACCCCTCTCGAAGACTGGCAAGAAACGTAGCGCGAGGCGCGAGCGATGGAATCCCTGGCGCGCCTGGCGACCAACTGGGTCCTGATCATCCCCGTTTCGGCGATGATCGGTGTGCAGGTGTTCAAGTTCCTCTGGCAGTGTTTCAGCGAACACCGCATGGACCTGGCGACGCTGTTTGGCACAGGCGGGATGCCCAGCAGCCACTCCGCGCTGGTGACCAGTCTGGCGACCGCGGTCGGGATCGATTCCGGCTTTGACAGCACGGCCTTTGCGGTGGCGACGGTGCTGGCGATGATCGTCATGTACGATGCGCGCGGGGTGCGCAAAGAGAGCGGCCAACACGCGCGCATGCTCAACCAGATCGCCCAGGAGTTGTTCGCCGGTCATCCCATCAGCGACGGTCAACTCAAGGAACTCTTGGGCCACACGACCATCGAGGTCTTTGTGGGCGCGCTGGTGGGGGTAGCCTACACCGCCCTGATGATGTCGCTGTGGTAATTTTTCTAAAGGTTTTGATATTAATTTGGCGCACGAGCGCGCCTGTGGTATCCTCTTGGGCACAGCGCCGCCCAACTTTGGCGCACGTGCGGTTTGATTGCGCCGCACGACCCGCGTAGACCGCCCGCACGGCTGATTGTGGGGGGCACGCCATTATAGCTTGGCAACGGAGGCATTATGCGACGCGTCGTCCTCATCCGGCCGCGACGTGACGGTCGAATCTTCGGCAAGGCCCCAGGCTCGCCCTACACGCTCATGCGGCTGGCTTCCCTGGTCCCTGACGAAGTCCCCGTGGAGATATGGGACGAGAATCTCCGCGACCTGCCGCTGGAGACCATGCGGGAGGGGGACTTGGTGGGCATCACGGCCATGACCACCGACATTGACCGCGGCGAGGCCATCGCGCGCCAGGCCATGCGTCAGGGTGCGGGCGTGGTGGTGGGCGGCGTCCATGCCACACTGCTGCCGGAGCACGTCCAGACCTTTGCTCACAGCACCATGGTGGGTGAGGGCTATTTCACCTGGCAGCAGTTGATCCAGGACTACGCGGCTGAAGGTATCAAAGGGATGCAGCCCGTCTATCGTGACGAGCAGTGGGCCAATCTGGACGGCATCGCCCGCATGACCGACCGCGTCATCAACATGATGGACGAGAATACGCATTACTGGACGCCGTATCTGGAGATTACCCGCGGCTGCCCGCGCAACTGCTCGTTCTGCACCGCCATCCGCGTCAGCGGGCGCAAGATGCGGTTGCGCCCGGTGGACGAGGTCGTGGACGAAATCCAGCGGCGGCGCATCAAGCGTTTCTTTCTCACCGACGACAACTTCGGGTTGAACTTCACCACCGACCCGGAGTATTGCGCCGAGTTGTTCGAGGCGCTCGCCAAACTCGACCTGCTCGGC
>CAYJQA010000193.1:0-9152 GCA_964372065.1 uncultured Litorilinea sp. | reverse complement strand
CGCCGACGAGAGCAGCGTGCGCGTGCGCCGCCGCCACAGGTTGCGAAAGCTCTGGTCGCCGATCTGCGCCAGCTTGCCCATGTTGCCGCCCGCGCTGCCGCCCTCATAACGCAGCGCCTCCACCGGCTGGAGATTGGCCGCGGTCCAGGCCGGATAGAGACCGCCCACCAGGCCCAGCCCCAACGCCGTGACCAACCCCTGGCTCAAAATGCCTAGCGAAAGATTGCCCTCCAAGAACGCGCCGGCGCCGGGAACCTGCGCGGCCAGCCAGGCCAGCCCTGCGCCCAGCGCCATCCCCACCACGCCGCCGATCAGGCTTAGCCCAATCGCCTCGCCCAAGATCAGCCGCAGTACGCGTGCGCGGGTCCAGCCCAGCGCACGCAGCGTCCCGATCTCGCGCGTGCGCTCCATGACGCTCATCACCATGGCGCTCATCATACCCAGCCCGCCGATCACGATGGCGATGGCCGAGATGCCCCACGCAAAACCCTGGATGTAGACGGTCCACTGTTCGCCGGCATCATACTCACTGGCGATCGAAACGACGATCTGCTTGTCCAGCGCCTCGATGCGCCGCGTCACTTGGTCGATGTCGGCGTTGGACCGCACACCTACCTGGAAGAGACTGACCTTGCGCTGCTTTTGGCCGAGGGTCTGGGCGTCTGTCAGCACGAGCACGCCGCCCGATTCCTCCATGCCCGCGCCCGTCTCATAGATACCCACAATGCGATAGGGCACGCCGTTGAGCCGCAGCGTGTCGTCCACGCCCAGCTTGAGCGAATCCGCCGCGCGGCGACCAATGGCAATCTGCTTGGCGACCGTGACGGGCTTGCCCTCGACAATCCGATAGTGCTCCATCGCGATACTGCCGGGCGGGTAGCCGTAAATCAGGAAATAGGGGAGGTTGCCCACCGCGATCCAGCTAAAGACGCCAGGATCGACATTCGTCACATCCGGCACGGCCTGGATGCGTTGACCCAACGTCTCGTCGAGGCTGCTGTAGGCCACGTCCAGCGCGTTCGCTTGGCTGACCAGGAGCGCGTTGTTCAGCCCCAACGCGCTGCCGTAGTTGGAGACCATGCCGTCGGCCATCGCACCCAGCGCGACGACTGCGGCCACGCCCACCGCAATCCCCAGGATCGTGAGCAAGCTGCGTGTGGCCCGCCGCCACAGATTCTTGACGATCATCTGTACCGTCCCGGCTCAACCCCCACTACTTTTTATCCATTCTAAATTATGGGCGCGCGCCCACGCCCGTCCAATCCCCTTACGACTAGTTTGCGCCTAGTCAAGTGACTAGTCAAGGGGCTAGGCGCGGCGTGGCAGAGGGCGCGTGCTCCAGCGCCGGGAAACGCTCGCTCAGATGCTGCACCAGCGCGCGGGCAACCGGCGACCACTGTCGCCGCCGGTCCCAGACCAGCTTGAGCTCGCGCTGTAGACAATAGTCCGTAATGGGCAAGCAGCGCAGCAACCCTACCGTGTTTTCCTCGCGCACGGCATAGCTGGGCAGGATCGTCAACGCCGTGCTTGCCATGACCGCACGCTTGATGGACTCCACGTTGTCGAACTCCGCGCCGATGCGCGGGACTACGCCGTGCGCCGCCAACTGCGCGTCCAGCCAGATGCGGGTCTGGCTCTCGCGCTGGCGCATGACGAAGGTCTGCCCGTGCAGCTCCGCCAACGTCACGTGGTCGCGCTCCCAGAACGGGTGCTTACGGCCCACCACCACCAGTTGATCCACCTGTTCCAGGGTGACGGTGTGCAGTTGCGCCGCCGCCTCGGCGCTCATTTCGCCCTCCACAATCCCCAAGTCAAGCCGCTCCGCCAGCAGCCCATCCACAATGCGCGGCGTAATGTCCGTGTGCAGAAGGATGGTGAGGTTGGGGTAGCGCACGCGAAAGCTCTGCACCCATGCGGCCAGCACATAGACGCCCACACCCGGCGTCGCGCCCACGGTCATCCGCCCCGCGGCCAGGTGCGCCACATCGGTCACCGCAGCCTCCGCTTCGGCAGCCAGTGCCAGGATGCGCCCGGCATAGTCATAGAGCTGCGCCCCGGCTGGCGTCAGGCGCACGCCGCGCGGCCCGCGGTCAAAAAGCGCCACGCCCAACCCGCGCTCCAGGTCCTGCACGTGCTGGCTGACGCCCGACTGGCTCATCAGCAGCCGCGCCGCGGCCCCGCTAAAGCTCCCTTCGTCAACCACTTGGGCAAAGATTTCGAGTTTGTAGAGGTTGAGCATGGCGTCCGTTCCGGTGCGATGGATTCGTTAAGTCTAGTATAAGCTAATACTTATAGCCCTCCCAAGCAAGCCGGGGGAACGCAGCCGCCCGAACTGTGTCATACTGCCGACATTGACTAAGGAGAACGTACACCGATGAAACATCGTAACCAGCCGGTTCAGAGCCACACCAAGCAGAGTAACCAACGACACATGCCGACCCTCGCCATTCTCGCCATTGTCCTGGTCGCCGCCCTAGGCGCCATTTGGTACACCATGCAATCAAGGAGCAACGACATGGCCGCATCCGGCGGGCCGCAGGCCACCGCCACCCAACAGCGCATTAGCCCGGCGCAGTATCAGTCCACCTTTGTCCAGGCTAAACAGCCCCATCTCTTGGTGGACGTGCGAACCCCGGAGGAGTTCGCCGGCGGCCATATTCCCGGCGCGATCAACATCTCGCTGCAAAGCCTGCCTCAGCGCATGAAAGAACTGCCCAAAGACCAGCCCATCGTGCTCTACTGCCGCAGCGGCAACCGCAGCAGCACGGCCACCCAACTGCTCGCCCGGGCCGGCTACACCAACCTCTACGACCTGGGCGGGATCGTCGCCTGGAGCGCGCAAGGGCTGCCCATCCAGTAGGCTGCGCCCCACAAGGCATTAGGAGAAACACCGTGCTACTCAAGTACTTTTACGACGCCGAACTGGCACAAGCCTCGTATCTGGTCGGCTGCGCCGCCACCGGCGAAGCCCTGGTCATTGACCCGGCCCGCGATACGACGCCCTACTTGCAGACCGCGGCCAAAGAAGGGCTGCGCATCACTCACGTCACCGAGACGCACATCCACGCCGACTTTGTCAGCGGCAGCCGCGAGCTGGCGGCGCGCACCGGCGCCGCGCTCTATCTGAGCGATATGGGCGACGAGCAATGGAAATACGCCTATGCTCACGAGCAGAACGTGATCCTGGTGCGCGATCGCGACACCTGGATGGTGGGCAACGTGCGCGTCGAGGTCATGCACACGCCCGGCCACACGCCGGAGCATATCGCCTTCATGATCACCGACACCAAAGGGGCCGACCGCCCCATCGGCGTCTTCACCGGCGACTTCCTCTTTGTGGGTGATGTGGGCCGGCCCGACCTGCTGGAAGAAGCCGCGGGCCTGGTCGGCACCAAGGAGATCGGCGCACGGCTGCAATATCAAACCGTCGCCCGCTTCAAGGACCTGCCCGACTATTTGCAAATCTGGCCCGGCCACGGCGCGGGCAGCGCGTGCGGCAAGGCGCTGGGCGCGCTGCCGTCCACGACGCTCGGCTACGAAAAGCTCTTCAACCCGGCCTTCGGGTTCGATCACGAAGACGCCTTTGTCGCCTGGCTCTTGGATGGGCAGCCGGAAGCTCCGCGCTACTTTGCCCAGATGAAGAAGGTCAACAAAGAAGGCCCCGCGCTGCTGGCGACCCTACCGTCGCCCACGCGCATCAACCGCCGCACGCTGGACCAGGCCATCGCCGCGGGGGCCGCCGTCTTTGACCTGCGCGCCGCCGAAGACTTCGCCCGCGCCTATGTCCCCGGCGCGCTCAACATCCCGGCCACGGCCAACAACTTCAGCACCTATGTCGGCTGGTTCGTGGACTATGCCCGCCCGGTCTACTTAGTGGTCCCGGACGGCGCACACATCACCGAGGTGCTGCGCAGCCTGCGCGCCATCGGCGTCGACGCCGTCGCCGGCTATGCCGGGCCGGAGGTAGTCGCCGGCGACACCGCCGCGCTGCCCGTCATGCGCGCGCAGGAGTTGGCCGCGCGCATGCCCAAGAACGGCCTCTTGATTGTGGACGTGCGCGGGCGCACCGAATACCGTGAGGAGCACATCACCGGCGCGGCCAACATCCCGCTGGGCTTCCTGCCCCAACACCTGGACCAGATTCCCCACGACCACACCGTCGTGCTGCAATGCGCCAGCGGCTACCGTTCGCAGATTGCGGCCAGCCTGCTCCGCGCGCGGGGCTTTGACAACGTGGTCACCCTGTGCGACGGCCAAGAGACCTGGCGTAAAGTACTGACGACGACCACCGGCGCGTAAGCCACGCGCCGGTCACCGGCGTGCGCGGAAGGAAGCATCATGGCAGCCTGGGGAATCGATACGCTCTTAGGTTTTGTGATTGGTCTGGTGTTGGGATTCTTGGGCGGCGGCGGCTCCATCCTCACCGTCCCCGCGCTGGTCTACATCGTGGGGCAGAACCCGCAAGCCGCGGTGACCGCGTCGCTGATTATCGTGGGGGCCAACGCAACGTTGGGCGCAACCCTCCACCAGCGGCAAGGCACGCTCAACTGGCGCGTCGCCCTGATCTTCGGCGGCGTGGGCATGGTCACGGCGTATCTGGCGGCGGGGCTGGCGCACCTCATCCCGTCTACCGTGTTGCTGGTGCTCTTTGCGCTGCTCATGTTGGTCGTGGGCGCGTTTATGATCGTCAGCAAGCCGCCGCACAACGACACCCGCGGCATGCGCGGTCTGCCCACCATCATCACGGCGGGCGCGGGCGTCGGCCTGCTCACCGGCTTTCTGGGCGTGGGCGGCGGCTTTCTGATCGTGCCGGCGCTGGTCATGCTGGTCAATCTGCCCATCCGCCAAGCCGTGGGCACCTCGCTCGTCATCATCGCCATGAACAGCCTGGCGGGGCTCCTGGGCCATCTGGGCAGCGTCAGCCTGGACCTGACGACCATCGGCATCTTCGTGGTCGCGGGCTTTGCCGGGGCGTTCGTCGGGGCGCGCCTGGGCCGCGTCATCAAGCCCGACCAACTGCGCGCCAGCTTTGCGGTCTTTGTCGTGCTGCTGGGACTGGTCCTCTTGGTGGACAACGCGACCAAACTCGTCCAGACGCCCGTCATTGCCGCGGACGCGCCCGGCCACTTGTCAACGACCGGCAACATAGACTACACTTCCAATTCAGTAGCGGGGGAGTAGCGACCTGTCTTTACAGGACTGACCGTCGTCAAGCCGGCGCGGAGCGCCCGGCGGTCAGCTCGTGGACGTCCACGAGCGGCGAGACCTAAACGGCGCGTGGCGTCGAGCGGTTTCGCCGCTTTTTTGTCGTTCAGGGTCGGCGCAGATTCGCCCGTCGCGCGATGTAGAGCACAAGGAGAGTCCACCGTGGGCAAGAAACTTCGTACCGGCGACCCGTGGATGCCCGGCTTCCGCTATGGCGCGCTGCTGCCGCCCCTGTCGCTCAACCTCTTGGTCAAGGATGTGGCCGCCGCGGTCGCCTTCTATCAGGAAGTCTTTGCCGCCGAAGTCCACTATCACGACATCGACTTTGGCGCGGCGCGCGTCGGCCCGGTCGAGGTCATGCTCCACGCCGACCATACCCACAGCGACCACGCCTGGTATCCCGCGCTGGCGGCGGGCGAGCGTCGCGGGTTGGGCTTGCAAGTACGCGTCCTGGGCATGGACCCCGACACGGTGGAAGCCCGCGCCCGCGCTTTTGGCGCACAGATCGTCGCGCCCGCGACCGATAAGGGCCACGGCTGGCGCGAAGTGCTCGTGCGCGACCCGGACGGCTACGAGTGGGCCGTGGGCGTGCTCGTCCCCCCGGCCAAGGGACCGTTCGGCCCCACCCCGCCGAAGGACTAACATGCAGATCCTCATCGTCGGCGCGACGGGCGTATTGGGGCGGCACGTCACGCCGCGTCTGTTGGAGCGAGGGCACACGGTCAGGGCCGTGGTGCGCCGTCCGGAGCAGGCGCAGTACTTGCAGCAAATGGGCGTGGACGCGGTGCTGGGCGACATCCTGGACCGCGACAGCCTCCAGCGCGCGGCCGGCGGCTGCGACGCCGCGCTCCACCTCGCCACGGCCATCCCCACGGGCAGCGACCAGGACTGGAGCCGCAACGACCGTATCCGTCGCGAAGGGACACTCAACCTGCTCGCCGCGGCCACCGACAACGGCGTGCCGCGCTACATCCAGCAAAGCATCGTGTTCCTCTACGGCGACCACGGCCAAACCATCGTGGACGAGTCGTCCGCCCTGCGTCCGAGCGAGCGCGGCCGATCCGCCGCGGATATGGAGGCGATGGTCAACGCGTCGACGCTCACCTGGTGCATCCTGCGCGGGGGTCACTTTTACGGTCCGGGGACCGGCGCGGAGGAGCTTTGGCGGGAGGCTGCGGCCCAACAGCGGCTGCTGCTACCCGGCGACGGCAACGACCTGATGTCGCTGGTCCACGTCGTCGACATGGCCCGCGCTGTGGTCGTCGCGACCGAGCGCGCCCCGGCCCGCAGCATCTATAACGTCGTGGACAACGCCCCGGTCAGTTACCGGGAGTTGTACGCGCACGTCGCCGCGCAAGCCGGCGCGCCGCCGCCCCAGACCGGGGGACCGCGGTCCTGGCCCTCGTTGGGATGCAGCAATGCCGCCATCAAACGCACGCTGGCCTGGCAGCCCGCCTATCCAAGCTATCGGTCGGGGCTGGCCTAGCCGCCCCCCGGCGGTCGCGGCGGTCTGCGTCATAGAAGGTGATGCGCGCGTCCCCATCGGCGGTGGGCGCGCTTAATCTGAGGGATGTGAGGAGTGCTGTATGACAGACCCAAACCTACTTAGCGATACCGTTTGGCACACACTTAGCGTCCAGGACTCGCTGGAGCAGTTGCAGGCCGACGCCAAGCGTGGGCTGACTACCGAGGACGCGCAGCGGCGGCTGGCGGCAGTCGGGCGCAACGAACTGATCGACAAGGGCGGCCCCAGCGCGTGGAAAATTCTTTGGGGCCAATTGACCTCGATCATGGTCGTGGTCCTCATCGTCGCCGGGTTCATCGCCCTCTTCTTGGGCGACTTCGAAGACACCATCGTTATCTTCGCCTTGGTAATTATCAACACCCTGATCGGTTTTAATCAAGAGTATCGCGCCGAAAAGTCCATGGCCGCGCTCAAGCAGATGGCCGTGCCCACGGTGTTGGTCCGCCGCGACGGCACGGTCCGCGAGCTGCCCGCGCCGGAGCTGGCCCCCGGCGACATCGTGCTGGTGGAAGCGGGCAACCGCATCCCCGCCGATGGCCGCTTGATCGTCGGGGCCGGGCTGCAAATCCAGGAAGCCTCGCTCACCGGCGAATCGGTCCCCGTCGCCAAATCGATGGCCGCGCTGGCTAACGCCGACATGGCTGTGGGCGACCGGCGCAACATGGTCTTTATGGGCACGGACGTGAGCAACGGCCACGGCGAGTTCGTCGTCACGTCCACCGGGATGCACACCGAACTGGGCAAGATCGCCGACATGATGCAGGGCGCCGGCACCGAAGAGACGCCGCTCCAGCGACGCCTGGACCAGTTGGGCAAGCAACTGGCCGCATTGGCCCTGATCATCGTGGTCATCGTCTTTATCCTCGGCTGGACGCGCGGCGAAAACCTGGAAATCATGTTCCTCACCGCGGTCAGCCTAGCCGTCGCCGCCGTGCCCGAAGGGCTGCCCGCCACCGTCACCATCGCGCTCTCGCTGGGCGCACAGCGCATGCTCCAGCGCAAGGCGCTCATCCGCCGCCTGCCCGCGGTGGAGACGCTTGGCTCGGTCACGGTCATCTGCTCCGACAAGACCGGCACGCTCACCGAAAACCGCATGGCGGTCACGGTGTTGGACGTGGCGGGCAACCAGGTCGTGCTCCAGGGCGAACAGGCGCTGCCTATCCCCAACCTGCACGACCAGCCGGGCTTAGCCTTCCTGTTGGCGGGCGGCGCGCTTTGCAACGACGCCAAGCCCCAACACGACTTTGCCACCGACCCGGACGAAATCTTGGGCGACCCCACCGAAGTGGCGCTGGTCGTGGCGTCCAACCGCCAGGGGATGCACAAAACCGCGCTCGACGGCTACTTTGAACGGGTCTCGGAGCACCCCTTTGACTCCGACCGTAAGCGCATGACCACGCTCCACCACCGGCCCGGCAGCCGCGACGAGTTAGCCGCCGCCAGCGACCAGGTGCAGGAGTTGTTCAATGACCTGACCCACGCCGGCCCTTCCGCCTACATCGCCTGGACCAAAGGCGCGGCCGACGGCATGTTGGACATCGCCACCCACGTCTGGGAAGGCAACCGCGTGCGACCCCTTAACGACGAGGTGCGCGACCGTATCTTGCGCGCCAACGCCGAACTGGCGCGCAATGGGCTGCGCGTGTTGGGCATCGGCTTCCGCCTGCTGGACGTCGTCCCCCCCGAAGTGGAGCAAGGCCACACCGAGGCGCTGGAGCATGACCTCACGCTGGTGGGTCTGGTGGGCATGATTGACCCGGCGCGACCCGAAGTGCGCGACGCCGTCCAAACCTGCAAAGAGGCCGGTATCCACGTCAAGATGGTCACCGGCGACCACCCCGCCACTGCCGCCGCCATCGCGCGTGAGCTGGGCATCGCGGTCGATGGCGACGCCTCCGTGACCGGCATCGAGCTAAACCGGCTGGAGGACGCCGAGCTGGCCCAAACACTCAAGGGGGTCAACGTCTTTGCCCGTGTTGCGCCGGAACATAAACTCCGCATCGTCCGCTCACTCCAGAGCGAAGGCGACGTCGTCGCCATGACCGGCGACGGCGTCAACGATGCGCCTGCGCTCAAGCAGGCCGAGATCGGCGTGGCGATGGGCATCACCGGCACCGACGTCACCAAAGAAGCGGCGGACATGGTGCTGCGCGACGACAACTTCGCCACCATCGTCGCGGCTGTACGCGAAGGCCGCGTGGTCTACGCCAACATCCGCAAGTTCATCCGCTATCTGCTCACCGGCAACGTGGGCGAAATCTTCGTCATGTTGATCAGTCCCTTCCTCAACATGCCGTTGGCCCTGCTCCCGCTGCAAATCCTCTGGATCAACCTGCTCACGGATGGTTTGCCCGCGTTGGCCCTGGGGGTGGAACCCGCCGAAACCGACGTCATGCGCCAGCCGCCGCGCTCCCCGACCGAG
>CAYJQA010000192.1:3639-9162 GCA_964372065.1 uncultured Litorilinea sp. | reverse complement strand
GAGCTACGAATTCCACATGTACCCCGGCGCGGGTCACGGCTTCTTCTACTACGACCGCCCGGCCTATCGCCAGGCCGCGGCCATTGACGGCTGGCGCAAGGTATTCGCCTTCCTGGAACAGCATCTAGGCGCGTAGCCCGCCGTCATTCCGAGCCGCCGGCGGCGAGGAATCCCCTCGCCGCGACGATGACCGCGCGCACCGTACCCTAAAGGAGCAGCCCATGTGTACCATGATCGTCCAACAGGTCGGCATTGACGGCAGCGGCAAGGGTGCGACCGGCTGGTTCGCGCTGCGCCAGGCCAACGTCTCCTATGACCACCCCTTCGACGCGCCGCTGGAGCACGCGCTCAACATCGACTTTGTCGACGAAGCGCAAGGACCGGGCGCGCGCGTCGCCGTCGAACTGAGCGTCGAAGCCGCCCGCAGCCTGGTCGACACCATCCTCGCCGTCCTCGCCCAGGCCGAGGCAGGCGGGTATGTGGCCGAGTCGCCGTCAGGCGCACAGGGACGTTGAGGCTCAGGCCACTGGCGCTGCCCCGGCAAGGCTCATACCGTACGCTCAAGCATCCTTCATCGCGGCTTAATCCTCGCCCACTAGGCTCCTTCGGGTGGCGTTGGGAAACGCCCAACGTCTGTGATCCGAATGCCGCCAGCGTCCATGCCGGCCCGTCACACATGAGAGGATTTTCCGATGAAGCGCACTATGCTAACCGTTCAGACCATCGCGACGACGCTCTTATTTGCGTTGGTGATTGCGGGCTGCTCTAATTCCGCGCCCACCGCGTCCACAGAAGCCGCCCCCGCCCAAGCGACGATGGCGCCAGAGGTGCAAGTTGCCGCCACCGCGGTGACGACCGCAGCCGCCGCCATGAACGAGGCTGCACCGATGGTGGCCAAGCTGAATCTGAACACCGCTACAGACGCGGAACTGCTGGCCGTTCCCGGCGTGACCGACCGCATGTTGCGCGAATTCAAGGAATACCGCCCCTACGTCAGCATCCAGCAGTTCCGCCGCGAACTCGGCAAGTATGTGGACGAAGCCCAGGTCACGGCCTATGAACAATACGTCTTTGTCCCCATCGACATCAACGAGTCCGACGAAGCGACGCTGCAGCAGATCTCCGGCGTAGATGCGGCCGTCGCCGCGCAGTTGGTCGTGGGCCGGCCCTACGCTTCACAGCAGGCGTTCCTCGACGCGCTCAAGGCGCAGGTCGCCGCTGCGGATTTGAGCGTCGCCACGAGCTATCTGGTCGCCGAATAATGTCCGACGGCGTGATCGTGGCGCGGCTGCGCCGCCTGCTGCTGGCTCTCGCCGGGGCGATCTGTGCGGGCGCGATTGTGGAACTGTGGATGGAGGAACATTATGGCGACCCTGTCCAGTGGATCCCGTTCATCCTCAGTGCGCTGGGGGCGCTGGTCGTGGCCGCGGCCTGGTTCCGCACACGGCGCGCCACGCTGTTGGCCTTACGTGGCGTCATGGCGGTCGTGGCCGCGGGCAGCTTCTTGGGCATCTACGAGCACGTGACGCGCAACCTTGCCTTTGAGCTAGAGATCCGTCCCAACGCCGCCGTCACCGACGTTCTGCTCAAAGCCCTGCACGGAGCCAGCCCGATCTTCGCGCCGGGCATCCTGGCCCTTGCCGCGATTCTCGCCGTCGCCGCGACGTACTATCACCCGGCGCTGCGGAAGCAGAACACGGCCTAGCGGTCAGCCTCCACCACACAATCTACCAAGAACAAGCGACCGCGCGATCCAAAGATCCGCGGTCGTTTCATTCCCTCGATGAGCGCAGGCGCTTCCGACTATCCTGCCGGTGTCTCCAACTGCCGCAACATAACGACCGGCGTCACGATCCGCAATTCGTCTACCGTCCCCAGCGCCAGCAGGTCGTCGTCGCCCGTCACCAGATAGTCGGCCTGATACACCAGCCCATAGGCTACCAGGTAATCGTCCTTGGGGTCGCGGCCAAAACGCCGCAGTTCTTCGCGCAACGAAGGCGGCACGAAGGCGGCCTCGCGTATCGCTTGAAGAATGGCGGCGAGGTCCGGCGACGGTATGCGCGCCGCCAGATAGGGACGCCCAGCGATGCTAACAGCCAATTCGTCCAGCAGTTCAGGCGGCGCGAGCAGCGTGATGTCGGCTTCCAGACAACGATGGATCAGCCGGCGCACCGTGCGCCGTTCGTCGCGGGTGAGCAGGTAACTGATCCATACATTGGCGTCGATGAGGAGTCGCATCAGGGTTGCGTGGCAAGATATTCGTCGTTTTCTAGGGTCTCACGGATCACCTGTTCCGACAACCCTGCCAGACGATAGGCTTCCGCGGCAGTCAGGCCTGAGGAGGGAACGGCGATCTTCTGACGCGCGGCTTCCAACTGTGCAAAGGCGCGCTGCTTGCGCTCCTCCTCACGCAACCGCACGATCTCCTGATACTCCGCATACCCGATCAGCACCGCCGCAGGCTTGCCCCGGCGCTCGATGACGACCTGGTCCTTGTTTTCCTCCGCCCATTGCAGCATTGCGCCGAAATTATTCTGCGCCTCACTAGACGAAACGGTACGCGGCATGTATGACCTCCTTGCCGATCTACATAGCTAACTACTTGGCTAGTATACACGACCCCAGGTAGAACTCAAGCCGCAGTTTTCCTCACTGTCCCGTCTGATACTTCTGCACGTTCGCAGCGTGCTCCTCGAACGTCGTGGCGAAGACGTGGCGGCCCGTGCCGTCGGGCGTGGCGACGAAGTAGAGGTAGTCATGCTCGGCGGGAGCCAGCACCGCCGCGATGCTGCCCAGGCCGGGGCTGGCGATGGGGCCGGGCGGCAGCCCATCGTTGAGATAGGTGTTATACGGGCTAATGACGCTGCTGTATTCCTCCAGAAAGACGGGCGTCTTCCACCACTGGCCCGTTGCCGCCTGATAGCCCATCGCGTACTGCACGGTCGGGTCGGCCTCCAGCCGCATCCCCGCGGCCACGCGGTTGAGATAGACCGCCGCGATGTCGGACCGTTCCTCCGGGACCACCGCCTCGCGCTCTACGATGCTGGCGATGATCAGCGCGGTGTACAGGTCCAGCGTCGTCGTTCCCGCGGCCACGGCCGCATCATAGGCCGGGACCACACGCGCTGCAAAGTTGCCCAACTGGCGGCCCAGCACATCCGCGGGCAACGCGCCCTCGGCGGGGATCTCATAGGTGTCGGGGAACAGATAGCCTTCCAGGCTCGCGCCCGCGGGTCGCGCCTGCAAGAACGGGTAGGCTGCCACGTCCAGCCCGGTCAGGTCGCCGCTCAACGCCTGGGCGCGATACGCCTCCGCGCCGGCGGGGTCCGCAAAGATGGCGGCCTCGCCCAAATAGTCGGCCACCTGCTCCAGCCGCCAGCCCTCCGGCAGCGTGATCGTCACGCTGGCAGCCTCGGCGTGCTGCAAGATCTCCACAATCTCCACCAGCGTCATGGAGGGCGACAGGATGAACGTCCCCGCCTCCAGCCGCGCCGCCAGCCCGCCCACGCGCACATACGCCTCAAAGAGCAGGTCGTCGCGGATCAGCCCCGCGGCCGCCAAGTTCTGCCCGATCACGCGGGCGGGCGTCCCCGGCTCCACCACAAAGCGCACGGGCCGGTCGTCCACGCTGAACGGCTTGGTCAATTCGGCCCGGTTGGTGTTGAGATAGCTTTCCATCACCCGTTCGCCGCTGCACGCGCTCAGTGTGAGCGCGACCGCTACGATCCCCGCCACCAGCCAAGCCATACGGTTCTTCATCTGCACCTGCATCGATCCTCGTTCTATGCGTTGCGGGCGCGGCGATTGACCCTCGCCGCGCAGCCGCGACGATGGGCGCGCGGGCGCTACCCTGGGTTATGGCCGAAGGTGGGCAGATTCCACGGAAACTTGCGTTTGATGCGGCCTGCGGCGGTGTCGGCCTCCAGCAGCTTACGCAGCCCCGTCGCCAGGTCCGTGCGCGGGGCATAGCCCAGCAGTTGCTTGGCCTTGCCCACGTCCGCCACCAGCCGCGCCAGCCCGCCGGTTCCTTCACGGTTGTGGAGCACGTCGGCGCGCAGCCCGGTGATCGCGCTGATCGTGGCGATCAGGTCGTTGATCGACGTCTCCACGCCGCTGCCCACGTTGATGATCTGCCGGTCGACGCCGGTCGCCGTCCCTGCCGCCGCCAGCGCCGCGACTACGTCGTCGATGTAGACAAAGTCGCGCGTCTGGCTGCCGTCGCCAAAGACGACCACCGACCCCTTGCCCAAGACCTGCTGCATCACTTGCGGAATGACCGGCGCGTGCGCGGGCGGCATGTCTTGGCCGGGGCCGTAGGCGTTGAAGATGCGCAGCGCCACCGTCTCGAACTTACTCAACCGGCCAATCGTAAAGAGGTACTGCTCCGCCGCGACCTTGCTCACCGCATAAGGCACGGCGGGGCGCGTCTCCATCGTCTCGTCCACGGGCTGGCGGCTGTGGTCGCCATAGACCGTGGCGCTGCTCGCCAGCACTACCCGCGCCACGCTGCCCACGTCGCGACACGCCTCCAGCAGCGAGACTGTGCCGCCCACGTTGACGTCGTTGTACTCGCGCGGATACAGCACCGACGCCGGCACGCTGACGCGCGCCGCCAGGTGATAGACGACATCCACGCCTTGCAGCAGCGACCACAGTTTGGGCACGTCGCGCACGTCGCCGCGATTGAAGTTAACGCCCGGCCCCAGTTTGGCCGGGTCGCCCGCGCTCAGATCGTCGAGGACGCGCACCGAATGGCCGCGCCGCTGTAGCTCGTTGGCCAGGCTGGCCCCGATGAACCCGGCGCCGCCGGTGATCAACACACGCATGGGGTGATTTTCTCCTCTACTGAGCACATGGCGGCCTGCGCGACGGGCCGCGCGCGCCCGTCCGCCCACCGCACCCCCACGCCGCTAACGCACCACATCGCCGCGGTCGGCAGACTCATTGGTCGAGGAGTCGCGAGAGTTGGGGAATAAGGACCGAGATCGGCGCAGCTTGGCCGCGACGGGCGCATCGAAATCCGTCGCGGCGAGCAGCGCATTATATGCGCGACAGGCTTCCACTAGATTGGCCGCGGAGTAATGCCCGCCGGACCACCACTGCATCAGCCGCTCACGCCGGAACAGACTGACGACCATTTCCTCCACGGTCATGCCCATGGCCTCCAGGCGGGCAACTTCGCGGCACAGCCGCTGCAGCCGGTCAATCTTGTCGGCCAACTCCGGCTTGGGGTTGCGCCGCACCTCGCCGCTGCACGGAAACAGCCGTTCGGGGCGCAGACCTACCAGGGTGTGCAGGCTACCCAGCACGCCGGCCAGATCGGTCTCGCGCGGCCAACTGCGCTCGCTGCCGCCAATGAACGCATCGCCCGCAAAGAGCCAGCGCTGATGCGGCTCAAAGAGGCTGATGGCGTCGCGCGTATGGCCGGGCGTCTCCACCAACCGGAAGCGATATGACCGCGTGCGCAGCGTGTCGTCCAGCTTCTCCAGCGGCAACACGTCGCCGACCGGCTGCGGGCTGCCC